>JALWLM010000504.1 GCA_027084145.1 Crocinitomicaceae bacterium
CTGTTATTTTAATAATATAAATCCCGCTTTCAAAAGCTGATAAAGAAATGGGATTGACATTGTTTTGCGAATAGATTTTTTCTCCCAACAAATTGTAAATTTCAACGGATTTTACGGTTGTGTTTTCCGGAATAGAAAAGGTTATTTTATCTCTTGCCGGATTAGGATAGACATCAATTTGATCTGAAAAAATAGAGTTTGAATTTAAGCCCAGATTAACTTGTCTTTCTCTGTAAACAATTCTTGTTTCTCCTGTTCCTAAATAGTTAGGCGATTCGTAATTAACACAAATTTGACCGTTAGGCATTAAAGAGGCGGATTTAAAACCAATGGAAATAGAATCATGGTCTGAGATATACTCAGGCATTGACCAAGTTTGACCTCTGTCTAAAGAATAGGAAGTTAGCATATCTCCTCCTTTTAGTCCAATTATATCTTCTTCTTTCCAAAACGTCCAAAGTATGTTGTTGTTGATGTCGTATTTGCTACCTTCAACCAAATAGCTTCTTTGATTTAAAGATATTTGATTGTTATAAAAGTTAGATGACGGCACCCAAGTTTGACCTAAATCGTCAGAATAGCCGTAAACCACTCTTATACCCCAATTATAATCATTAACGGGTGCATGATGATAAAACAAATGAAACCTGCCTTGCGGATCGATAACTAAATCAGGATCGCCTTGAAAATCCGGCGATTGATTAATGGTTATTGGGTTAGACCAACTTAATCCTGCATTTGTACTAACCACCATGTGTATGTCCCAATTATTATTTGTTGAAACGGAATCTCTCCAAAAAATGGCTAATGTATCCCCCGAACAAGCGTTAAATTGTCCTCTTGGAAAAGCAGATGTTTTATTGGGACTTTGGCTGATTTGAACAGGAGTGCTAAAAGACATTCCTCCGTTAACCGATTGAGCATAAAAACACTCGCTAACAGCTCCTGTGTTTATATCTCCGTCATGCCACATCACGTGTATTCTGTTTTGTAAATCAACTGTTGGATAAACACCGTTAAATTGACCGTTTGCAGGATTTTCTGCTACTAAAACAGAATCAATAACATAATTAAATGATGAGTCCATTTTAGAATAGTATAGTTTTGTTTGCCCCTGATTATAAAACAGATGTATGTTATCGTTTTTATCTTGAGTTACTTTTAATGAATTGATTGCCGGCATTGGCGTAAATTGAGTTGGGCTTGACCAATTTAATCCGTCATAACTATAGGTGTAATATATCTTTGTAGGATCATTTTTCTCATTAAAAAACACCACTCTTTTATTGTTTGAAAAAACTGCCATATTACCGTACAAAAAACCTCTTAAATCTGATGTGGTTGACGGATTAGGTAATTCAACTTCAGGTAACCAATACTGGCCAACTCCGTGTTGAGAAAATAATAAAAAAGGTGAAAACAAAATGGCTATTAAACCGGTTTTAATTAATGTCATGATTTTAAGTTTTTACTTGTTCTTGATTTATTTGACTAAAAAAGTAAACAAAGGTTTAAAATGATGCTATTTTTTTTTCACGATTTCTACGATAAAAATAAATTTAAGTTAGACTTATTTATATCAATTATCGTTATAAAATCTGTATTAACCCAATATTAATGGTAACATTTGCTTTTGTTTTTCAACTTTAAAATAAAAGTTTCACGTTTTCCGAAAACAATTTTACAGCAATAGATAATAAAATAATACCAAATACTTTTTCTAGGATAACAATTCCTCCTTTCCCTAAGAGTACACCTATTCTCCGGGTTAACTTCAAGACTATAAACACAATAAGCATGTTAAAAAAAATAGCTAGTAGAATATTAGCTGTGCTGTATTCTGCTTTTAATGAAATAATAGAGGTCATTGTTCCTGCTCCGGCAATCAAGGGGAAAGCAAGAGGTACAATACTGGCTGTTTTTCCACTATTTTCTCCTTTAAATAATTTGACACCTAAAATCATCTCTAATGATATGGCAAAGATGATTAATGAACCGGCAACGGCAAACTCTTGCACATGAACCCCAAATAAATTCAAAATACCTTCTCCTAAAAGAAGAAATGCCACCATAATTCCAAAAGCAGTGAGTGTAGCTCTTCCTGACTCTAGTTCTCCGGATTCTTCTTTTAGTTTAATAATGACCGGAATAGATCCGATAATATCAATAACGGCAAATAAAACCATTGATGCCTTAAAAATGTCTCCCCAATTAATTATTTCCATTTTTGCTTGATGATTAGATGTTTTGTAATAAGTTTAATGCCTTGTCGATGCTTTCTATTTGATCAAAAACAATTCTCAGGCGATCGTTTTTTTGTGTTAATTTAACGCCCTCCGGATTTTTTTGAACAAAGTTAAGAATATTTGTGAAGACTTCGGTTTCGTAGTATTTTGATTGAGGATTTGAAATAAAATAACCAATCATTTTATTAGATTTCAATACCAATTTCTCAATGCCTAGTTCTTGAGCTTTCCAACGAAGTATGAAGGATTTATTTAATTGTTGTACGGAATCGGGAATAGGACCGAATCGGTCGGTGAGTTCATCCATAATTTGATTTAATTCCTCCGGATTTTTTACGGTGTCGAGTTGTTGATAGATACTTAGGCGTTCAGCAATATTATTGATATAATCATCGGGGATTCTAACTTCTAAGTCTGTTTCTAAAATACAATCCTGAACAAAAGAGCCAAAGGTATCGGTATCTCGCTTGTCAAACAGTTCTTTGAATTCTCCTTCTCTCAATTCTTCCATTGCTTCTTGCAGAATCTTTTGATACATTTCAAAACCGATTTCGGAAATAAAACCACTTTGTTCTCCACCTAGTAAATTTCCTGCGCCTCGGATATCTAAATCTTTCATGGCAATATTAAATCCATCTCCTAAATCAGAGAATTGGACAAGTGCTTCCAAGCGTTTCCTAGCCTCGGGAGTCATAGAAATAGATGGTGGAGCAATGAGATAACAAAATGCTTTTTTATTGCTTCTTCCAACCCTTCCTCTTAATTGATGTAAGTCGCTTAATCCGAAATTTTGAGCATTATTGATAATAATTGTATTGGCATTCGGGATGTCAATACCGGATTCTACAATCGTTGTTGCCAAAAGTAAATCATATTCATGATTGATAAAATCAAGCATGAGTTTTTCTAATTTCTTCCCGTCCATTTGTCCATGTCCTACAGCTATTCGGATGCCCGGGCATAAACGTTGAATCATCCCTGCTACTTCTTGAATATTTTGTAAACGGTTATGAATGAAAAAAACTTGTCCGCTTCGACTAACCTCATAAGCAATGGCATCTCTAATGCGTTCTTCATCAAAAGGAATGATTTCCGTAAGAACAGCCTGTCGGTTAGGAGGAGGGGTATTGATGATACTTAAATCTCTTGCCCCCATTAGTGAGAATTGTAAAGTTCGAGGAATAGGAGTTGCTGTTAATGTTAAGGTGTCAATCGTTGCCCGAATGGTTTTTAACTTATCTTTTATCGCCACTCCAAACTTTTGTTCCTCATCAATAATCATTAATCCCAAATCTTTAAACTTTACTCTATCGGAAACAAGGGCGTGAGTTCCTATCAAAATATCAATCTCTCCATCAGCAAGTTTTTTTAAGGTTTCATTGATTTGTTTCGTGCTTTTAAATCGATTGATATAATCAATAGTGCAAGGAAAATCCTTTAATCGCTCTTTAAAACTTCTATAATGTTGTAGTGACAAAATCGTTGTGGGAACCAGAACAGCCACTTGTTTGTTGTCTGCAACGGCTTTAAATGCTGCTCGAATAGCAATTTCTGTTTTTCCAAAACCAACATCTCCGCAAATTAGTCTATCCATTGGTGTTGAAGACTCCATGTCTTTTTTGACAGCAATTGTTGCTTTGAGTTGATCGGCAGTATCTTCGTAAATAAATGATGCTTCCAATTCATTTTGTAAATAAGTATCCGGACTAAATGCAAAACCGGGTCGACTTTTCCTCTTGGCGTAGAGTTTTATTAAATCGAAAGCAAGTTCCTTGATTTTCTTTTTTGTTTTTCGCTTAAGGTTTGCCCATGCCTGTGTTCCAAGTTTATTTACTTTAGGAGTAACACCATCTTTACTCGTATATTTAGAAATGCGGTGTAAGGAGTGAATCCCAACATATAAGACATCATTGTCTCGATAAATGAGTCGAATGGCTTCTTGTTTTTTTCCGTTGACATCAATCGTTTCTAATCCCGAGAATTTTCCGACACCATGATCAATATGTGTCACATAATCTCCGGGTTGCAAATTGTAAAGTTCTTTTAAAGTTAAGGCTTGTTTTGCTTGACGAAAACCTTCTTTTAATCGGAAGCGGTGATAACGTTCAAAAATTTGATGATCTGTATAGCAAACCAATTGGTTATCAGGAGAAATAAATCCCTCATACAAAGCAAAATGTATAGGTGTAAACTCGACTTCGTCGTTAATATCCTTGAAAATTTGAACGAGTCGCTCAATTTGTTTGGGTTGATTGGAAAAAATCAGATTTTTAAATCCTTTTTTCTTTTTTTCAACGAGATCTTTTGCGAGTAAATCAAAATTTTTGTTAAAACTAGGTTGAGCTTTAAAATGAAATGAAAATACTTTTTTAGTGTTGAAGTAATACTCATTTCCAAATTCTACAACAGTAGATTGCTCCATAACTTCCTTCAATTCAGAAGGATGTAAAAAAAGCTCGGAAGGAATAGCAGGAGGAATTGTTCTTTCCAGCGAATCAAATTTTTTAACGGCTTTTTCGTATTCTTTTTTGAGTGTTTCAAAAGCCCAGTTAAAACCTGACGACCAAATGGTAATATCATTTCCTACAAAATCAAAAAAAGAAACATGCTCTTCTTCAAGCATTTTCCCTTGTATATTCGGAACGATATTAAAAAATTGATGTTGTTTTATTGAAAGTTGTGTACTTGGGTCAAAGCTACGGATGGATTCTATTTCATCGCCAAAAAATTCGATACGATAAGGATGGTCATTGGAAAAAGAAAAGACGTCAATAATACCACCTCTTATTGAAAATTGTCCGGGTTCATATACGAAATCAACATGTTCAAAGCCCTCTTCTAATAATGTTTCATTGATAAAATCGATGCTGTATTCTTTGCCCGCTTCAACTTTTAAAGTGCTTTTAACTAAGTTTTTTTTAGAAGGAATTTTCTCAAATAATGCTTTTGGATAAGTAACAATCCATGTATTATTGTTTTTTGAAATTTTTTCTAAAGTTTCAGCTCTTGCAACAACGTTAGCATTGTCTATCTCCTCTTCTTCATAAGGGACTCTATACGACTCCGGATAAAAATAAATTCTATCCGAATTGGGGAACAAACCCTCTAAATCATTAAGAAAATAAGCTGCTTTTTCCTTGTCCTCCAGAATAAAAATATGATAACCGGGAACTTGTTCACAAACAGCGGAAGAACATATTGCTTTGGAAGAACCAACTTGTCCTTTCCATTGTATTTTAACTGACTTTTCTTGTAATAATTCAGCAGTCTTTACAACGCCGTCGAGTTTCGAAAAGGAAGTTAAGAATAAGGTGTTATCCATTGTTGGCAACTTCCTGATTTAAAAAGTTCATCGCTTGTTCAACCATTTTTTTAGAACCTACGAAAAACGGAATTCGTTGGTGCAATTCTTTTGGCTCGATATCTAAAACTCTTTGATACCCCGTTGTTGCTAAGCCACCGGCTTGTTCAACGATGAAAGCCAAAGGGTTACATTCGTAAAGTAAACGAAGGTGACCGTTGGGGGCTATTTGTGTTGCAGGGTAAATGTAAATCCCCCCTTTGATGAGGTTTCTGTGAAAATCAGCAACTAAAGAGCCGATATATCTTCCTGAATATGGTCTTTTTGCTCCTTCAAGAACTCGTTGACAATAAGTTTCCACATATTGTTTAATACCCGGATCGCAAACATTAATATTCCCTTCGTTAATAGAATAAATTCTTCCTGTTTCAGGAATTTTCATATTAGGGTGAGATAAACAAAATTCTCCGATGTGGGGATCTAATGTAAAGCCGTTAACACCTTTCCCTGTTGTGTAAACCAACATAGTAGAGGAGCCGTAAAGAACATATCCTGCAGCAACTTGTTCTATGCCTTTTTGCATCATGTCTTCTTTGGTTGCAAGTGTCCCTTGTGGGCTTTTTCTTCGATAAATAGAGAAAATAGTTCCTATGGAAACATTCACATCAATATTAGAAGATCCGTCTAAAGGATCAAACAAAACAACATATTTTCCTTGTTTTGAGATTTCATTATTAAAAGCAACGAATGTATCATTTTCTTCTGAAGCAATACCGCAAATTTCTCCTCCTGCACGAAAAATTTTAATAAATGTTTCATCGGCAACAACATCAAGCTTTTGTTGTTCTTCACCTTGTATATTGGTGTTTCCTTGAGCTCCTAAAATATGTTCCAACAGTCCTGCTCGTCTTACATCATTAGCTACCATTTTTGAGGCAATAGCAATGTCGCTTAATATTCTGGATAATTCTCCCGTAGCATAAGGAAAATCATTCTGCCTATCCATAATAAATTCGTGGAGTGTTGTTAATTTGGACATAGATGTTTTTTTACTTTTTACAAATATCGTAAAATATCAATGATTCTATCAAGTAGAATATTAATTTATCTTTAATAAGAAGATAACCAATAGAATAAAACGTTTTATTATTTTTGAGAAATAACAGATGAATTGAGAGATATCAAAGTGGTGATATTTGGTTGATATGAATAAAAGTGAAAAACCAATAACTCTTTTCAAACAATTAAAAAGCAAAAGATTGAAAATATCGAATATATATGTAGTGGATGCAGGAAATACTTCTTTAAAAGTTGCTGTTTTTGAAAAAGACGAACTTATATCTGTACATAGATATCGTTATGAAACGTTTTTTCAACAAAAATTATCGACTAAAGATAGTTTGGTCGTTATTTCTTCAGTATTGAATGATTCGGATACGCAAAAAATATTGAGTTTATTCAAAGATGTTTTTCATGTAACAACAAAAGTAAAAACCCCTCTCTCAATAGCGTATGAAACGCCGGAAACATTAGGTGTAGATAGGTTGGCTAATGCCGTATATGCTTATTCTCAAAATCCAAAAGGGAATGTTTTGGTAATAGATATAGGAACTTGTGTTAAATATGATTTTGTTACAAAAGGAATTTATAAAGGAGGCGCTATTTCTCCGGGGATTAAATTGCGATACCGCTCATTACATGAGTTCACAGGGAATTTACCTTTGATAAAAGATACATGTCCTGCTTCATTGATTGGACGGAAAACTTCTGAATCGATTCATTCAGGAGTGATGAATGGAATAAAAGTAGAAATAGAAGGAATAATTGATAATTATGCACGTTTATATGGAGAGTTAGATATTTTTGTTACCGGAGGAGATGCTCGTTTCTTTGATTTACGAAGAAAAAATAACATCTTTGCAGACGAAAATATTACACTCAAAGGATTGTACGAAATATATAAAATGAATGCGTAACTTAATTATCATCTTCTTTTTAACTCTTATTGCAGGAGTTTCTTTATCACAGAAAATAACGAATTCACCATTCAGCGCTCATGGTTTAGGAGAGGTTGGAGGTTTAGACCATCCGGTTTTTGTGGGCTTTGGAAATGCAACGATAACACTTAACGACTCTGCTGTTGTTAATTATTACAATCCGGCAACATATAGCACTTTAAGAGAACATATACCTCTTTTTTCTCTGGGAATTTCTTCTAAAACTTCAGTGTATTCAGAGAATGGTTATCATGCAAGAAATACAGTTTCAGCAATACAACATTTTACACTTGCTTTTCCGATTGCAAAGTATTTTGGATTGGCTTTCGGATTGAAACCCTATTCCGCAAGAGGTTATGAGTTTTCCGTAAGGCTAAAAGAAGGCAATGATTCTCTAAAATACGTTTATTTGGGTAATGGTAGTATAAATGAAGCCTTTGTTGGTTTTTCTGCAAAAACAAAAAAATATAAAGGAGCAAGTTTGGCTTTAGGAGGGAATTTAGGCTATATTTTTGGTGCACTGGAAAAAACAAGAAAAAGTGGATTAATTGTAGGTTCTTCATCAACTTTGTCAGGAGGAGTAAGTACAAATAGAATAAGGACAAAGGCAATTCGTTATACCTTAGGAATGATTTATGAACAATCGATTACCCAAAACCACCAATTTGCAGTTGCTTTTACATTAGAACCATCACAAAAATTTTCCGCAAGTTTTGAAGACTATTTGTATTATTCCCCTAATATTGATAATCCGAATGTTTATGACACATTGATTGAAAATTCAACAAAAGGATATGTCACCAATATCCCTACAATGAAATACGGATTAAGATATGATTGGAAATTTAAAGGAAGAAAAAATCATCGTAACCCTTTAAATTCAATTCTTTCGTTACACCTAAATTACGCAGAAGCAGACTGGAGTCGGTTTGAAAATTCAAATGAAGCTAATCATAATTTAACATCATCGTCAAAAATAAGTTTCGGGATTGAGTATCAACCGGAAATCGCTTATTTAAGAAAAAGAACAATGCTTAAATTTTATCACCGATTAAGATATAGAGCAGGATTATTTAATGTTTCAACTCCATATATGATTAATGGAAATCAAGTTATTAATTTTGGCACAACTTTTGGCATAGGAATACCGATTGCAACACAAAACTCCTTATCTAATATTAATATTGGATTTTCAATGGGGGCGAAAGGAACTTCAAACCCTAATGAATTAAGAGAAAAATATTATGGAATTAGTTTAGGAGTTTCAATCGCACCGGGAGCAGATAAGTGGTTTATAAAAAGAAAATTAGATTAATTTAAAAAGAAAGAAAAATGAAAGGATTGTTTATAGCATTTATTACTTTATCAGTAGGGAACACTTTTTCTCAGACGGCTTCTAATGACAGCATCAAAGAAAGAGAATGTTTAAGGATGCGTTATTTAGCGGGACAAGAATTGAAGATTAAGAATTACAAAGCGGCTGCATCTTATTACCTTAAAGGAGAAAAGATTTGTGGAAATTATGATGCAAAACAATACGGACGTCTGGTAGGAACACTTAGAAATTCGATTAATCAGTCTAAAGAAAAAGCTGAAAAGAAAGCTTATACGGATACATTATTGGGGGTGTACTCCAGAATGGACTCTTTGGGCCTTTATAATAAAAAAGATGATTTATTAAGAGCATCTTATATTTTACAAAGTAGTAATGTAGATAGAGAATTAGCCGATCAATTATTTAGAAGAGGAGTAGAAACACAAGGAACAGCGACTCCGGAAGGTTATGTTTCTTATTTTTACTATAATACATACATGCGTTTCCATGAGGCCCCTCAAGAAAAGAAATCGTCAATTAAAGAACAATTAATTGAGGATTACTTCAACTTATCAAAGTTAATTAGTCAAGCAAAAATGTCTGCTAAAACACAAGAGGCGATCAATAAATATTTTAATGCGGTAGTGAAAACTTGTGATGACATTGTTCCTGAGTTAAATGACTACATGAACAATTTGCCGGAAGATCCGGAAGTAAGAAAAGAGGCAGTTTTAAATTTCATCCAAATTTTAGAAGATAAAAATTGTATAAAAGCACCGGAATATGGGAAATTAATAGATACTTATGTGTCAATTGACCCGAATTCAATAGATGCGCAATTAATGAAATCAAAATATTTAACTGCAACAGGTAAATATTCTTCAGCTATTCAATCTTTGAAAAAAGCCAAAGAGTTAGCAACTACAGAAGAAGAAAAACAAAAAATCACTTATCAGATTGCTTACAATCAATTCAAAGCACACCAATATGGAAATGCTTATAGAACAGCAATGTCGATTAAAGGAGATTTGAGAGGAGATGCTTTAGTGCTGGCAGCTCGTTCGGTAGCAGGAAATGCAAACAATTGTGGAGTTAGTACATTTGAAAGAGGATGTAACTATCTTTACGCTGTTCAGTTGTTAGAACAAGCAAGACAATTAGGAAAGTCAGTAGGAGGAGATATTGCAAAATATAGAAAACGAGTTCCTTCTAAAGATGATTGTTTCCAAAATGGAAATCCGGCATCTGTAGAATTGTCTTGCTATGGTGTAACGGTACATCCTTGTAAATAGAATGATTAAAAACCGGATAAAACATATTGGGGTACCTGTCATGATTTTGATGACAGGTATTCTTTTTTCTTGTGTAAATGATTTAGAGACTATTCAAAGAGTAACTTATGATCCGAATGCTCCCGAAGAAACCTCCAGAGAGCTTTATGTACTTTATACGGATTCCGGTTATCCTAAATTGGAAATTAATTCAAAAATAGCAGAGACCTATCTAAAACCAAAACATATCGTTAAGTTTAGAAAAGGGTTAAAAGTATTGTTCTATTCAGGAAAAGGAGAGGTGACGTCAAGATTGACGGCAAAATACGGGGAAATAGATCATGAAACGGGAATCGTAACGGTAAGAGATTCGGTGATATTTGAAAATTTTAAAACAAAACAAACATTAGAAACGGAAGAACTTTTTTGGAATCAAAATGACACCTTGATTTATACCGATAAAAACGTAGTCATAAAAAGTGAAGGAGAAGGTGTGACAGGAATGGGAAAAGGACTTAAAACGGATCATTCTTTTACACGTTATGAAATAAAAGAGCCAACAGGCAGTATTAAAATTAAAAAAGAAGAAAAATAAGATGAATTTATACAATAAAATAATGATTTATTTTTGGCTGGGAATGTCAATTGTACTCATCGTTTCAATTACCTATTTCGGGATAACGGAAGGATTTAATAAATGGGCATTTTATTATGTCTATGCTTTATTGGCAATATTAATGTACTTTGTTCGAAAATGGATGGTAAAAAGGATGGAAAAGCATCAACAGTTTTTGGAAAATCAAAAAAAGAAAAAGGTTTAACCTTGTTTTTATCCGATTATCATTTTTATTTGTAATTCTTCTTTTGTTATTCATATAATTGGTTGAAATTAAACAATTTTCCTCCTTGAAATATTTGTATATCATATTGTTATTCTGTTCATTTGGTGTGAATTCACAACATTTGTTAAGTGGATTTATTGTAGATGAAAATGATTCACCTGTTCCTTTTGCTAAAGTTTTTGTCAAAAATCAACCGGAACTTCGAACAATAGCAGATGTTAACGGATACTATGAAATGCGTCTGCAAGAAGGAGAATACTTCTTGGTCATTCGAGCCGGAGGTTTTATTGAAAAAGAAGCATTTGTAGCAATAACAGGGAAGGGTATCAAAAAAGATATTCAATTGTTTCCAATAGAAGTACAGGAGCTTGAAGACGTTGAAATCAAAGCTAAAAAGACAAATCCGGGAAGAGAAATTATGCTGAAAGTAGTGAAGAAAAGAAATGAAATCAGCATGTGGTCATATCCTCATAAAGTAAATGTTTACATTAAAGCTTCTGAAGAAATTTTTCCCCAAAAAAATAATAAGAGAGATAAAGGAAACAAGGAGGAAGTTGAAAATAAAATGAACCTCATTGAAGTATCCTTGGAAAGAAGTTACGGGGGTAAAGGTAAAGTAAAAGAAATTAGAAAAGCATTCCGCTGGTACGGAGATAAATACAACCATCACTTATATTATACCACAACGGTAAAATCAGATTTTAATTTTTTTCAAAACATTTTACATTTAGATGATTTACATCAAAACCCAATCAGTTCACCCATTTCTGTATCAGGTATTTTATCGTATAAATACCGTTTGGTAGATCAATACGAAGAGAACAATAAAAAAATTCATAAAATTCAAATTATTCCCAGAAATATCGCATCAACAACATTAGGAGGATTCATTTATGTTATCGACTCTCTATGGTTGGTGAAAAAAATAGATTTCGAAATAGAAAAAGGAAACCTTTTAATTTACGATTACTTTAAGATAACACAGGAATTCGATACGCGAGGAGATTCTGTTTCCATATTAAAAAAGCAGTTATTGGATTATGGAGTAAAGTATAAAAGCGAAACTTATAAAGGAAAAACCATTGCTTCTTTTGAGAATTATGACTTTTCTCCAAAATTTCCGAAACGATACTTTAACAGTGAGCTTGCAGTAATGACAGAAGATGCTTTAGACAAAGATTCTTCTTATTGGGAGAAAAAAAGAAAATCGGGTTTTACCAAAGAAGAATTGGAATATATTCAATACAGAGATAGTATTGAAATAGCACATCAGCGAAAAGAATATCTGGATTCCATTGATAGAGAGTTTAATAAAATAACTTTTTGGAAAGTCGTTTGGTGGGGAATTGACCATAGAAACAGAGCAAAAAAAGAACAATGGACAATAGGTTCTTTAGCAACAACAATTCGACCTATTTTTATAGCAGGACCAAGAATTTCTCCTAACTTTTATTATTTTAAAAAATGGGAAAACGAACATGTTTTGGATGGATACACCGAAGTGTCGATAGGTGTACTTAATAAAGACCCTAAAGTAGCAACCACATGGGAATATTTGTATAATCCTTTCAAAGCAGGAGAAGTTGGTATTGGTTTTTTTCATTATTTTGATGTCATTAGAGATTTTGATGCCATTACACAAATTTACAAGCGAGATAATTTTATAGAAGTCACCAAATTAAATGGAATAAATTCTATTGAAATCAGTAATGGATTTTATTTGGATCTCGGATTTGAGTTTTCTGAAAGAAGAAGTTTAGAAGGATATCAATTTTTAAATACCGATGATTTCCTTCCTAATAACGACCCTTTGGATTTTGAAACCTATCAAGCATTAATTTTGGCAGGAGAAATTACTTTTGTTCCGTTTCAAAAGTATATGAGAGAACCTAAAAGGAAAATTGTATTAGGTTCAAGATGGCCAACTTTCTATCTCGCATATGAAAAAGGAGTTCCTTCACTTTTAGGAAGTGATGTTGACCATGATTATATTAAAGCGGGAATACGGCAAACATTTAAGATTGGAACGGTAGGAACCTCCTCTTATCATTTGAAAACAGGAAAGTTTCTTAACACAAAATCATTGAAATATGCAGACGAAAAATTTCATCGCCGAAGCGATCCTATTTGGTTTTCCAACCCTTTATATTCTTTTCAAGGTTTAGATACGATTATTGCAGCGCGGGACATTTCTTATGAAGCTCATTTTGTACATCATGGTAACGGAGCAATTTTGAGTAAAATTCCATTGATGAAAAAAACAAGAATAGGTTTGGTGTTAGGAACAGGAGGAATGTATATTCCTGAATTTGATTGGATCAATTATGAGGTATTAGCCGGTTTAGAAAGAAATTTTAAATTTTCAAAGCGTCGTTTGAGAGTAGGGTTTTATACCGCATTATCAGGAGGAAATCATATGATTCCGCGGTTGGATTGGAAAATTTCGTTGGCATTACTTAATAACAGAAATATGAAGTGGAATTTCTAATCCCACTTTTTTTTCTACCTTTGGTTAGCCAAAATAAAAGTTTAAAATATAGAATAATGTACGGAAAAATAAAAGAACATTTACAGTCAGAGTTAAAAACAATACAAGAAGCCGGATTATATAAAAAAGAGAGAATTATAACAACACCTCAAGGAGCAAGTGTGAAAGTAGATACAGGAGAAGAGGTGATTATTATGTGTGCAAATAATTATTTGGGATTATCATCCCATCCGCAGGTGATTCAGGCGGCAAAAGATGCGCTGGATACACGCGGGTATGGAATGTCATCTGTTCGTTTTATTTGTGGAACACAAGATATTCATAAAGAATTGGAACGTAAGATAGCAGAGTTTTACGGAACGGAAGACACGATTCTTTACGCAGCAGCTTTTGATGCAAACGGAGGAGTTTTCGAACCTTTATTTACTGCTGAAGATGCAATTATATCAGATGAATTAAATCACGCATCTATCATTGATGGGGTGCGTTTGTGTAAAGCACAAAGGTATCGATACAAGCATTCCGATATGGAAGACTTGGAAGAGCAATTAAAAAAGGCGCAAGCACAACGATTTAGAATCATTGTAACAGATGGAGTTTTCTCAATGGATGGAGATTTAGCAAAGATGGATGAAATTTGTGCTTTGGCAGAGAAATATGATGCACTTGTGATGACGGATGAATGTCATTCTGCAGGATTTATCGGTAAAACGGGAAGAGGTGTTCCGGAACATTTCGGTGTAATGGATAAAGTAGATATTATTACAGGGACATTAGGGAAAGCACTTGGAGGAGCAATGGGAGGATATACGACGGGGAAAAAGGAAATTATCGAAATACTTCGACAAAAATCACGACCTTATTTATTTTCAAACTCTTTGGCTCCGGCAATTGTAGGAGCTTCAATCAAAGTTTTTGATTTATTGACTCAATCAACGGAATTAAGAGATAGATTAGAAGAAAATACGAAGTATTTTAAAACTAAAATTTTAGACGCAGGATTTGATGTTAAAGAAGGAGACTCTCCAATTGTCCCGATAATGCTTTACGATGCGGCATTGTCTCAAAAATTTGCAGATAGATTGTTGGAAGAAGGAGTCTATGCGATTGGTTTCTTCTATCCGGTAGTGCCAAAAGGGAAAGCGAGAATCAGAACTCAAATTTCAGCCGCTCATACAAAAGAGCAACTGGATAAAGCAGTGGATGCGTTTGTTAAAGTAGGAAAGGAATTAGGCGTCATCTAATAGAGCTTAGAAAAGAAAAAATGGCTTTGATTAAAGATTGTAGAGGAAAAAAACCTAAATTTGGGAAAGACTGCTGGCTGGCAGAAAACTCAACAATTGTAGGAGATGTAGAGATGGGAGACCAATGCTCTATATGGTTTAATGCGGTAGTTAGGGGGGATGTAAACAGTATTCGCTTTGGAAATAAAGTGAATATTCAGGATGGAGCTGTTGTTCATTGTACCTATGAAAAAACAAAAGTGGTTTTAGGTAATAATGTATCTGTCGGGCATAACGCTTTAGTGCATGGATGTACGGTAGAAGATAATGTTTTGATAGGGATGGGGGCAATTGTGATGGATAATTGTTATATTGAGTCTAATTGTATCATTGCGGCAGGTGCAGTATTGTTAGAAGGAACACGTGTTGAATCATGGAGTATTTATGCAGGCGTTCCGGCAAAAAAGGTAAAAACACTTTCTCCCGAATTGTTTGAAGGAGAAGTGCAACGAATAGCAGATAATTATGTAAAATATTCAGGATGGTTTAAATTTAAAAAACAATAATAAATATCAATAATATGGCAAAGAAAATAGTTAGAGTAAATACGGGTAAAGAAGATACAAGCAGAACCGAAGGAACATGGAAACCAACGGAAGAAAGTAAAGCAAGAGCAAAAAAAATAAGAATTTTTGCAATTATTGCATTCGTCTTGGCAATTGGAGCTGAAGTTGCAGCAATTTTTGTATTGAAAAAAACTCCTATCAATATGACATGGTTGATTGTGTGGATTATTGTTGCACTGATTTTTTCGATAACAGGTTCCGTTCTTTGGAAGAAAGCCAATCGTTTGGATCCCGCATCTAAGAAAGATAAATTTAGATTTTTTGTGCAAAATCAATTGGGAGCAATTATTGCGATGATTGCTTTCCTACCTCTAGTCATATTGATATTTATGAACAAAGATATGACGGGAAAACAAAAAGGAATTGCGGGAGGTATTGCCGCCGTGGCTTTAGTTGTAGCCGGATTAGTGGGAGCAGACTTCAATCCTCCGTCAGTAGAGGAGTACACAGAGCAAACAAAACGGGTAGAAGATTTGACGGGTAAAAATTACGTTTATTGGACAAAATCAGGTAAAAGTTATCATTTATATTCGGATTGTGGTTACATTAATGGAAAGAGAACAACAGAAATATTTGAAGGAACAGTAGCCGAAGCACGTGAATTGAAAAATATAACAGACTTATGTGATCGATGTGCAAGACAAGCAGAAAGAGCTAAAGAGATAGAAGCGGAAGACGTGACAAATCTCTTGAATCAAGAGGCGACAGAGACCAATTCCAACGAATAAATTATAAATAAATGATTTTACCGATAGTAGCTTACGGTGATCCTGTATTAAAAAAGGTAGGAGAGGAGATAGAAGAAGGGTCAGATATTCAGACCTTAATTGACAATATGTTTGAGACAATGTACAATGCTTCGGGAGTTGGCTTAGCAGCTCCACAGATAGGGGAGTCTATCCGTTTATTTGTTGTAGACGCTTCACCTTTTGCAGAGCCTGATGAAGATGGAACAATAGATCCGTTGGCTGAAGGATTAGATGGATTTAAAAAAGTATTTATCAACCCCATTATTGAAGAAGAAAGTGGTGAAGAATGGGGGTTTCATGAAGGTTGTCTTTCTATTCCGAAAATCAGAGAAGAAGTTTTCCGAAAAGAAAAAATCGTGATTTCTTATTATGACGAAGACTGGAACTTAAAAGAAGAAGAGTATGATGGGTATGCGGCGAGAATTATTCAGCATGAATACGACCACATTGAAGGAATTCTATTTACAGACCGTCTTTCTCCTTTAAAAAAGAGAATGTTAAAAAAACGATTGCAAAAAATTTCAAAAGGAGAAGTTGCTGTTGATTATCGGATGAGGTTCCCATTAGCCAAAAAAAGAAGATAGTATATGAGATTTATAATGTTTTTCATATTCTTGATTGCTTTTTCTTGTCAATCTGAGAAACAAGAAGATGGTAGGAAAGGGCTTTTAAAAAAAATTAAGAAGCAAGAGCAAAAATTAAGTGATTTAGCGAAAGATTTTCGTCCCGGGCAAGAAATACCGAAGGAAGAGTCGGATAAATTGGTTGATTTATTGTTACAATATTATAAAAAACATCCATCAGATACGATTGCTCCTATATGCTTAGATAAAGTCCACATGATTTATTCTGCTCGAAAAGAATATAAAAAATCCGCAGCGTACGCAGACACCCTCATTGAAAAGTATCCGGATTATCCTAATCGACCCATTGTACTCGAGAGTATGGCAACAAGTTATGATTTGTTCATTCAACCGAGAGATACTTTTAAAATAAGAAAATATTTAAAATTATTGTTAGAAGAGAATCCCGACTTACCTCAAGATAAACGGGAAGATATTCAATTCAAATTAGAACATTTGAATTTGACATTTGAAGAATTGATAAAACAAAATTCAAAATAATAATCCTGTAAACCTAAGTATTCGTCTTGTGGGTTTGAAATGAAACCTGACTAAGGAATAGATTATATTTCAGATAAAAATACATTAGATGATATAAATCACTCTAAACGTTTGCAGATTAAACACTAAAAGATTACTTTTGCGACTTTGAAAAATTAACTAACTAAAATTTAAACAATGGAATCAATGTTTATCTACATGCCTATCATGGCTGCTTTAATCGGATTGCTTTATATGCTTGTAAAGAAGTCTTGGATAATGAAACAAGACGCAGGAGACGGAGTAATGAAAGAAATTTCCGATCACATTTATGAAGGGGCTTTAGCATTTTTGAAAGCAGAGTATAGAATACTAGCTGTTTTCATCGTTATTGTCAGTATTGCTTTAGCTGTTGTTTCATTCATCGTTCCTTCAACAGATATTTTAATTGTCGTTGCCTTTATTTTTGGGGCATTGTTTTCGGCATTTGCAGGAAACATAGGAATGAGAATAGCAACAAAAACAAATGTAAGAACAACACAAGCGGCAAGAACAAGTTTACCTAAAGCGCTTAAAATCTCTTTTGGAGGAGGAACTGTGATGGGCTTAGGTGTTGCAGGTTTGGCTGTACTTGGATTAACCGGTTTTTTCATTGTTTTCTATCAAATATTTATGGGAGGAGAATGGACCAATACCCATGATATGACCATTGTATTAGAAACTTTAGCGGGATTCTCTTTAGGAGCTGAATCTATTGCACTTTTTGCTCGTGTTGGAGGAGGAATCTATACGAAAGCAGCAGACGTGGGAGCTGACTTAGTAGGAAAGGTTGAAGCAGGTATTCCGGAAGATGATCCGAGAAATCCGGCAACAATTGCGGATAATGTAGGAGACAACGTAGGAGATGTTGCGGGAATGGGAGCCGACTTGTTCGGATCTTATGTAGCAACGGTACTTGCAGCAATGGTATTGGGAAATTATATTATCACAGATAATGGAGGAGTGATTGATGATGCTTTTGGAGGTATCGGACCAATCTTATTGCCGGTAGCAATTGCAGGAGTAGGGATTATTATTTCTATTATCGGAACCATGCTTGTGAAAATTAAAAGTAATGATGCGAAAGAAGCGCAGGTCATGGGAGCATTAAACTTAGGAAACTGGACATCAATTGTATTAGTTGCTATTTTAAGTTACATCCTTGTAATATGGATGCTTCCTTCTTCAATGAAAATGAGCTTCTTCGGGGAAGGAATGAAAGAAATTTCATCACTTAGAGTATTTGCTTCCGTAGTAGTTGGTTTGTTTGTAGGGGGGACGATATCAGCGGTAACGGAATATTACACAGGATTAGGAAAAAAACCAATCTTAAAAATTGTTCAACAATCATCAACTGGAGCAGGAACAAATATTATCGCAGGTTTAGCAACGGGAATGATATCTACGTTCCCAACAATTATATTATTTGCTGGAGCGATTTGGGCTTCTTATGCATTGTCAGGATTTTATGGTGTGGCAATAGCTGCTTCAGCAATGATGGCAACGACGGCAATGCAGTTGGCCATTGATGCATTTGGTCCGATTGCAGATAATGCGGGAGGAATCGCTGAAATGAGTGGTCAAGATCCGATTGTTCGTGAAAGAACAGATATTTTAGATTCTGTAGGGAACACGACTGCTGCAACAGGAAAAGGATTTGCGATTGCTTCAGCGGCATTAACATCGTTAGCGTTATTTGCAGCGTATGTAACATTTACGGGAATAGACGGGATTAACATCTTTAAAGCTCCTGTACTTGCAATGTTATTTGTAGGAGGTATGGTTCCTGTAGTTTTCTCTGCATTAGCAATGAATGCCGTAGGAAGAGCAGCAATGGAAATGGTACAAGAAGTTCGACGTCAATTCCGTGAGATTACAGGAATTATGGAAGGAACAGGAAAACCTGAATATGATAAGTGTGTAGAGATTTCAACACAAGCGTCATTAAAACAAATGATGCTTCCGGGAGCTTTAGCAATAGGATTTCCTTTAGTGATTGCTTTTTTACCATTATTGTTTGGAATGGATAACCAAATGATTGCAGAAATGTTAGGAGGATACATGGCGGGAGTAACGGTTTCAGGTGTACTTTGGGCTGTATTTCAAAATAATGCCGGAGGTGCTTGGGATAATGCTAAAAAATCTTTTGAAGCGGGAGTTGAGATTAATGGAGAAATGACTTACAAGGGTTCAGATGCACATAAAGCAGCGGTAACAGGAGACACGGTAGGAGATCCGTTTAAAGATACTTCAGGGCCTTCAATGAATATCTTAATCAAGTTAACATGTTTGATAGGATTAGTACTGGCTCCGATATTAGGTAATGGAAACCATGAAGAAGGAAATGATGTACATGCAGGGTGTGCTACTAAAGTAGAACAATGCCATTCTAAAAAAGGGCAAGATTGTCATGAAGTGACTGATAAATGTTGCAAAGGAGATGAAAAATCTTGTAAAAAAGATGATGAAAAATGCTCTAAAGGAGAAGCTTGTTGTAAAGAGGAGAAAAAAGATGACTGTAAAAAATCTTGTGAAACAAAAGGCAAAGGATGTTCTAAAGAAAAAGAAGGGTGCTGTAAAAAATAAGGATTAAATCAACACAATAAAAACTCCACTCTAACGGGTGGAGTTTTTTTATTCCTAAATATTCAATTAAATTCCTTTATCTTTGATAACATCAAAAAAACATTTAATCAATGGCGAAGGTAAAATCAGCTTTTTTTTGTCAAAGTTGCGGTTATGAAACCCCGAAATGGTTGGGGAAATGCCCTTCTTGTGGAGAATGGAATACATTTGTAGAAGAAATTGTGCAAAAACAAGTTGCTCAAGTAGTTGCCTTCTCAAAATCAGAAACAACAGCAAAGCCATTTTCCTTAGATACAATAGAAGAGGCAGATCACCCGAGATTAACGCTTCCTGATGAAGAATTAAACAGAGTGCTGGGAGGTGGTTTGGTTTTAGGATCTTTAATATTATTTGGAGGTGAACCGGGGATAGGGAAATCTACTTTACTTCTTCAATTAGCTGTAACATCAGAAAAATTAAAAGTGCTATACGTATCAGGAGAAGAAAGTTTACAACAAATTAAAATGCGTTCGGAAAGAATAGGAGGAGGAAATAAGGAGTGCTATATTTTAACAGAAACCAATATTCAAAATATCTTCAAACAGGCAGAACAAATAGAACCGGATTTGTTAATTATTGATTCTATTCAAACGATTTATTCTCCTCAAATAGAAAGTTCTCCGGGAAGTATCTCTCAAGTGAGAGAATCAACAGCACAACTGCTTCGATATGCTAAACAATCAAATGTCCCTGTTTTTTTGATAGGTCACATTACTAAAGAAGGTTCTTTGGCAGGTCCGAAAGTACTAGAGCATATGGTTGATACGGTTTTACAATTTGAAGGAGACCGGAATCATGTTTATCGCTTATTACGGTCTATAAAAAATAGATTTGGAAGTACAAATGAATTGGGGATTTATGAAATGTTGAGTTCAGGGCTTCGTCAAGTGAAAAACCCTTCTGAGATTTTAATTACCAATACAGATGCTGGTTTAAGTGGGATTGCTATTGCTGCTACTTTGGAAGGAATGCGCCCGATGCTGATTGAAGTACAGGCATTAGTTAGCACCGCTGCTTATGGAACACCTCAGCGTTCATCCACGGGATTTGATGCTAAACGATTAAACATGCTCCTTGCGGTAATGGAGAAACGATGTGGTTTTAAATTAGGCACAAAAGATGTTTTCTTAAATATTGCAGGAGGAATCAAAGTAGATGATCCTGCCATTGATTTGGCGGTGGTAGCTGCAGTACTCTCATCAAATGCTGATATATCAATCCCTAAAAATATTGCTCTATCAGGAGAAATTGGTTTGTCAGGAGAAGTTCGACCTGTAAATAGAATTGAACAACGAATCTATGAAGCACAAAAATTAGGTTTTGAAAAAATCATCTTGTCCAAGTACAATAAAGGAATAGAAGCGAAAAATTTTGACATCGAAATGATTCAATGTGGAAAAATAACGGAAGTTCTAAAAGCACTATTTTCTTAATTATTGCTTTAAAATCTTCCAAAAATATCCGGCAACAATAGCCCCAAAAACCGGTGCTACAATATAAAGCCATAAATGCTCAATATGACCTGATATAATGGCCGGACCTATGCTTCTTGCGGGATTCATACTTGCTCCACATATTGGACCTGCAAATTCAGCTTCCATAAGAACCGTTAACCCAATTGCAATAGGAGCGAAATATTGTTCAATCCTTCTTCCTTGAGAAGTAAATAAGATAACCATCATTAATAACAAAGTGAGAATAAATTCTAAAACAAAGGATTGAAGCACAGTCCCGGAAGGTAAACTTGCACCTAGAAACTCATCATTTGGGAATAGTAGTTTTAAAGTAATACTCGCTAATAATGCTCCAATGATTTGGCTGAGAATATAAGCGAAAAGTTCTTTCTTGGGGTGGAGTTTTAAAAGTACAAGAGAAACAGTTACTGCCGGATTCATATGAGCGCCCGAGATTCTCCCAAAAGCAAAAATCATCACGGTAACAATAATTCCAAAGGTGATGGCAACACCCTCATTAGAAACAATACCACCTGTCTCGACGCTTGTAACAATAGCTCCTGTCCCACAAAAAACAAGAAAAAAAGTGGCAATGAACTCAGCAGTATATCGTTTCATGATTTATTATTTAAAAAATAGGGTTCAATATTACATATTTTTAGCTTTTACTTTCATTTCTTTTTGTTTTTTTTATCTTTGATAACAATCAATTAATTTATTTTAAATGAATCCATATTTATTAATTATTGCCTTTTCGGGTATCATTATTTTAAGCTTCTTTTTTAATATTTTATCAAAGAAAACGAATATACCTTCGGTATTGATGCTTATTGGTCTTGGCATGCTTATTCGAGTTTGGATGAAATCAAATGGTATTATAGGAGAAGATTTACGGTTAAATAAAATTTTGGAAGTACTGGGAAACATAGGAATTGTAATGATTGTACTTGAAGCGGCGTTAGATTTAAAATTAAGAAAAGAAAAAAAAGGATTGATTTTAAAATCTTTTTTGATTGCTACATTGGGAATTACTTTTTCCATGTTTGGTCTGGGGGGCTTTTTTATGTATATTTTTCCGAGCACGGATTGGTACACTGCGATTGTCTATGCAATACCATTGAGTATTATGAGTAGTGCTATCATTATTCCGAGTGTAGGCCGTTTAACGGGGTTAAAAAAAGAATTTATGGTGTACGAAAGCACTTTCTCGGATATTTTGGGAATTATGATCTTTTATTACGTGCTTGAACCTGAAGTTTTTGCAGGAGAAGGAAGTTTAGCGTGGGGTATTTTTAACAATATTATGGGGACAATCATTCTTTCGTTGATTGTCGCTTATATTATGGTGTATCTTTTTCAACATTTAAAAATGCAAGTAAAACTTTTCTTAATTATAGGAGTGTTATTGTTATTATTTGCATTGGGTAAATATTTTCACTTGTCATCACTTTTACTTATTTTAACATTTGGACTGGTCCTAAATAATACGGATGTTTTTTTTCAAGGTAGGTTATCGAAGATTTTCGACAAAGAAAAAGTAGCACCGATATTACATGATTTTCATAACCTAACCTTGGAGTCTGCATTTTTAGTTAGAACCTTCTTTTTTGTTATTTTCGGAATTAGTATTTCTTTAGCGTCTTTATATAACTGGGAAGTAGCGGTAAACAGTCTTGCCATTGTTATCATTCTTTATCTTGTGCGTTATATTTTATTGAAAATTTTTGCAAAAGATTTTCTTTTCCCGGAAATATGGATTGCTCCTAGGGGATTAATTACAGTTTTACTTTATTTTGTTTTGCTCGAACATCAGTCGGTTGATATACCAAATTTTGATACGGGATTATTACTTTATCCGATTTTGATTACAAGTATGACCATGATGTTTGCGTTAATTTCATATAAAGGAGAGAAAGTAACCGATGTTTTATTTCATAAAAAAACAGGAGAAGAAGATGAAATCCAAAAGAGGATTGATGAAAACACCGAGAACTTTGATTTTGACGGATTTTAATTTTTTCTAAACCCAATTTTTATTATTGGCAGATCATTTTAAGATGACTAAACGAATTAGTAGCAATAAAAGCAAAATTATATTGTAACTTTGCGGTAAACTTTTTTTACCATGAGTGATGCAATAAAGCATGAGTGTGGGATCGCACTTCTTAGATTAAAAAAACCACTTCAATTTTATGTAGAAAAATATGGAACGCCTTTCTATGCATTAAATAAGATGCATTTATTAATGGAAAAGCAGCACAATAGAGGGCAGGATGGTGCCGGTTTGGCAAATATCAAATTTGATATGACTCCGGGAGAACGCTATATATCAAGATATCGTTCCATTGATAGTAAACCTATACAAGATATTTTTGATCGAATCAACAAGCGTTTTGAAGAGCTGGAACAAATAGCTCCCGATAAAATGAAAGATGTTGATTTTTTAAAGAAAAATGCCGGGTTTACCGGCGAATTATTTCTAGGACATTTAAGATACGGAACTTTTGGAAGAAATTCAATTGAAAGTTGTCATCCTTTTTTAAGGCAAAACAATTGGATTACTAGAAATTTAGTTGTGGCGGGTAACTTTAATTTGACTAATGTTGATGAGTTATTTCAAGTGTTACTACATGTCGGTCAGCACCCGAAAGAAATGTCGGATACGGTTACCGTATTAGAAAAGATTGGGCATTTTTTAGATGTTGAAAACCAACGAATGTATGATCAATTAAAGCCTCAAGGTTATTCTAATAAAGAAGTTTATGCTAAGATAGCAAGAGACTTGGATATTGTTAGAATATTAAAAAATGCATCGGAAGATTGGGATGGAGGTTATGCAATGGCAGGACTTTTTGGACATGGAGATGCTTTTGTATTACGAGATCCTTCAGGAATTCGTCCGGCTTTCTGGTATGAAGATGATGAAATTTGTGTTGTCGCATCAGAACGGCCCGTGATTCAAACAGCATTTAATTTAAAGGTAGATGAGATTCAAGAACTAAAGCCCGGACATGCACTTATTATCAAAAAAGATGGCAGGGTATCAGAAGAATTAATCAATAAATCTGAAAAAGAGTTAAAATGTTCTTTTGAACGAATTTACTTTTCAAGAGGAAGTGATAAAGATATTTATAAGGAAAGAAAACGCTTGGGAATCAATATCGTACCTCAAGTCATGGAGGCAATCGATCACGATTTAGACAATACGGTTTTTTCTTTTATTCCCAATACTGCAGAAGTTTCTTTCTTTGGATTGATTAAAGGATTGGAGGATCATTTAAATGAGAAAAAAATAAAACAAATTTTAGAGTTAGGAGAAAATCCGAAAGAAGAAGATGTAAAAAAGATTCTTTTGCAAAGAGCAAGAGTTGAAAAAATCGCAATAAAAGATGCAAAATTAAGAACATTTATTACACAAGATGATTCGAGAGATGACCTTGTTGCACATGTCTATGATATTACTTATGGAGGAATTCGTAGAGGAAAAGACAATCTGGTAATGATTGATGACAGTATCGTAAGAGGAACTACGTTAAAACAATCAATTTTACGAATATTAGACCGATTAGGACCAAAGAAAATTGTTATTGTTTCTTCTGCACCTCAAATCAGGTATCCCGACTGTTATGGAATTGACATGGCTAAAATGGGAGATTTTATAGCCTTCGAAGCGGCGATAGAATTATTGAGAGAGAGAAATATGACTTATGTAATTGATGATGTTTATCGAAAATGTAAAGATCAAATTGATTTACCGAAAGAGCAAATCAAGAATTACGTTAAGGAAATTTATGAACCTTTCACAGATGATGAAATATCCCAAAAAATCAGTGAATTATTAACGCCACCGACAATTAACGCTCCTGTTCAAATTGTTTATCAAACAATTGAAAATTTACATAAAGCTTGCCCGAATCATTTGGGAGACTGGTATTTTTCAGGTAATTATCCGACTCCGGGAGGAAATAAGGTGGTTAACAAAGCTTTTATCAATTGGAGAGAAGGAAAAACAGGACGAGCATATTAAAAAATGAATCGTAAAACGTCTGTCATATTTTATGTTTTGAGTTTTTATGTCATAGCTCAATTCATTTGGTGGACGTATCATATTTTTGATTTATCTACACAAATTAACGGAGGAGAAATCGATCAGCGATACATTCGTATGTTGATAGGAGAAGGTGCAGTTTTTCTTTCCATATTATTTTTTGGAATATGGCAAATACGAAAATCAATTCAAAAAGAATTGAAACTTTCGGAACGACAAAACAATTTTTTACTTTCAGTAACTCATGAGCTTAAAACTCCGATTGCCTCAAATAAACTTTATCTCCAAACGATATTAAAGAGAAAAGAATTGTCAGAGAATCAAAAAAGAGAGTTGATCGAGAAGGCCATCAAGGAAAATGAGAGACTGGAAAAAATGATTAACAATATTTTGCGTGCATCACAATTGGATCATGGAAAAATAGAATTAAACACAAAGCGGTTGAATGTTGTTCCTGTTTTTAAAGAATTGATCAATAGATGGAGAGAAACGAATGAAGACAGAAACATCCATTTTTTGTGTAATAAAGATGAACTGCTTTTTGATGTTGATCTAGGAGCTTTAGAGATGATTTTGAATAATCTTATCGAGAATGCGTTAAAATACTCAGATGAGAACATTCGTGTTTTTTTAGATGATAAGGGAGAGAAAATTATTTTTGGTGTGTCTGATTCGGGAGAGGGAATTCCATTGAAATTTAGAAAGGATATTTTTAAAAAGTTTTATCGTTTAGAAGATGAAAACGTTCGATCTAAAAAAGGAAGTGGATTGGGATTGTTTATTGTTGGTGAATTGGTAAAACTACACGGGTGGGATATTTCTTGTAAAGAAAATGAAGGAAGCGGGATAACATTTGAAATAAGTTTAAGAAATGAATAAAAAAGTTGCATTACTCATTTTAGACGGTTGGGGCATCGGTGACAAAAGTAAATCCGATGCAATTTATAATGCCGACACACCGTTTATGGACAGTTTGATGGAAAACTATCCGAATGCAAAATTAAGGACAGATGGCTTAAATGTGGGGCTTCCTGACGGGCAAATGGGAAATTCTGAAGTAGGCCACATGAATATTGGAGCCGGAAGAATTGTTTATCAAGAATTAACAAGAATAAATAAAGCGATAGAAGAAGGGACATTTTTCAAAAATGAAAGATTAAAACAGGCCTTTGAGAAAGCCAAAAATGGAAAAACACTGCATCTTTTTGGTTTAGTTTCTCGAGGTGGAGTTCACAGTTCTTTAGAACATCTTTTTGCATTGTGTGATATGGCTAAACAATATGATTTAGAGAAAATCTATATCCATGCTTTC
Source organism: Crocinitomicaceae bacterium (assembly GCA_027084145.1). Lineage (GTDB taxonomy): Bacteria > Bacteroidota > Bacteroidia > Flavobacteriales_D > Crocinitomicaceae > UBA4466. Next base: position 26,640 of record JALWLM010000504.1, read on the forward strand.
ACAGATGGAAGGGATTGTGATCCCAAAAGCGGACTTGGCTTTTTAAAAGAATTGGAAGAATATATTCAAGGAACAAACATAAAAATTGCTACGATTATAGGGCGATATTATGCGATGGATAGAGATAATCGTTGGGAGAGAATAAAAAAAGCGTATGATTTGATGGTTAAGGAGGAAGGAGAAAAGTTCTCTTCAGTAGAAGAAGCAATGATTTCTAATTATGAGAAGGATATTACAGATGAGTTTATTCTTCCGTGTTTAATTGAAGAAGGGGCAGCAATAAAGGACGGGGATGTGGCAATATGTTTCAACTTTAGAACGGATCGTCCAAGAGAAATATCTATTGCTTTAACGCAAAAAGCTTTTCCTGAATATGAAATGAGACCTCTGAATATTGATTATTACACAATGACAAATTACGATAAGACATTTAAAAATATCACGGTTTTATTTGAAAAGGAAAATTTAGAGAAGACATTGGGAGAGGTCTTATCTTTAGCAGGAAAAACACAAGTACGAATTGCAGAAACAGAAAAATATCCGCATGTAACTTTCTTTTTTAACGGAGGAAGGGAAACCGTATTCGATAACGAACGTCGAATTTTAATAGATTCACCGAAAGTCGCAACATATGATTTGAAACCGGAAATGAGTGCTCCGGAAATAACTGAAGCAATAACAGAAGATATCGATTCCAATGAACCTGATTTTATTTGTCTTAACTTTGCTAATACGGACATGGTGGGTCACACGGGAGTTTATGAAGCAATCCTTAAAGCAGCGGAAACAGTTGACAATTGTGTAAGAAAAGTTATTGAAAAAGCATTGGAAAAGGATTATGCAATTATCATTATCGCCGATCATGGAAACTCTGATTATGCATTAAATCCTGATGGAACTCCGAATACGGCACATTCATTAAACCCGGTTCCTATTATCGTATTAAACACAAAAGCAAAAATGGTAAACGATGGAATCTTAAGGGATGTCGCTCCCACCGTTTTAGATATAATGGAGTTAGATGTACCTCAAGAAATGACAGGAAAATCTTTAATTGTCTGATTTTAGTTTTTCAATAATCGAAGTCGTAGAATACCCGTCAACTAAAGGGATTGCAACAACTAGCCCTCCGTTTTTTCGAACAATATCCGACCCGACTATGTATTTCTTTGAATCTGGATTTTGTTCTTCGGGGTCGTAATCTGAACCTTTGACCAATACATCCGGTAGAAGTTCTTCAATAAGGTGAATAGGCGTATCTTCATTAAAAAAAACAACCATTTCAACACACCCTAAACCGGCAAGGGTCAATGCTCTCGAGTCGTTATCGTTAATCGGGCGCTCATCTCCTTTTCCTTGCCTTTTGATAGAATCATCGGTATTTAAACCTACAATTAAACGATTACCTAATTCAGCGGCTTCAGCGAGGTAAGTCACATGACCTTTATGGAGAATATCAAAGCAACCATTTGTAAAAACAATTTTTTGTTGCTTCAAGCGCCAACCTTTAAGTCGTTTTTTTGCTGTTTCTAAATCGACAATTTTATTTTGAATATAAGAAAGACGGGTAATCATAATGATTTAATTTTTGGTGTTGGATTTATTTTTTCTTTTTTCTGAATTAAAAATAAGGATAATAATCCAAGTACAACTAATAATGCTGTTTGTATAACCCATAGAAAAATACCAAAAGCAGGGAAATGAATATTGTATAAAACTAAAACAGCGTTAACCCAAGTAGGATATGCTCCGATACCTCCGGGGAGGATTGTAATTGCTGCTGCACCGACAACAAACGCTCCAAATATTGCTCCAACAGGCATGTCTTTCGTTTCTTCAAAAGCTTGGGCTATAATCCATATGGTGAGAATGTAACATCCCCAGATAAAGAAAGTGTGTAAAAAATAACTCCATTTTTTATCCATTCTCCAAACAGAGAGAATTCCTTCATAAAATCCTCTAATTTTATTTTTGACAAAAGATTGAAATTTTTTGTGTTTAAAATAAAGTGTAAGTGTAATAATTCCCGCTATTGCTGTTAATAAAAGTGTATACAAAAACCACTCATTATTGTTCTCTGACGGAGGATGTTGGGTAATCGCTTTAAATCTCTCGTTGTCTGTTTGTAGAAAACCGGTAATGACAACAACAAGTCCAAGCATGATAACGTCAATGATCCGTTCTACAACAATTGTTGCAAAGCTCTTTTCAAAAGGAACATCTTCATAGGTTGTTAATAGTCCGGCTCTTGCAATTTCTCCTGATCTGGGGACCGTAAAATTGATGACATACCCCGACATAACAGCATGATAACAAGTTGATAAAGATGGGAAATACCCCATTGGATTTAAAAGAAAACGCCATCGATAGGCACGACTTAGATGACTGAGCCAAGAAACAAATAATCCTAACAAAACCCAAAAATAATTGGCTTCAAAAAAAGCATCTTTTGTCTGTTGAATTTCTTCATCTGTCAGACCGCTAAAAAAATACCAAGTAAGATAAATACCTATGAAAATAGGTATAACAATTTTCAATATTTTAATAATTGCTTTCTTTTTCAAAAAAACTTAGTCAATTAAATTGGTTTCTTCGTTTGGGAAAACAAGAGCAGGTTTAAACGATCTTGCTTCATCGGGAGTCATGAATCCATATCCGATAATGATAATGGTATCACCTACGGCAACGCGTCTTGCAGCAGGGCCGTTTAAACAAATAACGCCTGATTTTTTTTCTCCTTTTATGGTGTAAGTTTCAAATCGTTCACCGTTATTGACATTCACAATTTGTACTCGTTCTCCTTCAACGATCTCAGCAGCCTCCATTAACTCTTCATCAATAGTGATACTTCCAATATAATTGAGGTCTGCTTGAGTCACTTTAACTCGGTGTATTTTAGATTTTACGACCTGTATAAGCATATATGATATTTATTTTTTGCAAAGTTATGTAAAAGAATCTTATGAATACAATTCCATATTGTCGATAAGTCGAATTTTTCCACAATAAGCGGCGATACATCCTCTCGCGCCGGGTTGCCATTGTTTAATCGATTGTAATGTTTTCGGGTCAACAATTTCAAAGTATTCTAAATCTAAATTCGAACAATCTATAATTGTGCCAACAATTTTCTTGACAGAATCAACGGAAAGCGAAGAAGAAAGATTCTTAGCAATCTTTAAACTTTGATATAGAATGTTAGCCTCTTCTTTTTCCGATTCAGAAAGCCTTTCATTTCTACTGCTTTTTGCTAATCCCGAAGGTTCTCTTATAATGGGACAAGGGATGATTGTTACAGGTAAAGATAGCTGTTGAACCATATATTGAATAATTGCAAGTTGTTGAAAATCTTTTTCTCCAAAACAAGCAAAATCAGGCTGTACAATATCAAATAATCGTTTAACAACATTGACAACACCATTGAAATGTCCTTGTCTGTACTTTCCTTCCATAACACTCCCCAGAGTTCCTAGGTTTAGGTGGATTTCCTTAAAATTTTCAGGATAAATATCTCTTACGTTTGGTGTAAAAACAATGAGTTTTTTCCCTTTTAAAGGAAGTTTATTGAGCAGTTGAATATCCCGATCTAAACTTCTGGGGTACTTTTCAAGGTCTTCTTTATTGTCAAATTGAGTAGGATTAACAAAAATACTGACAACAACAATATTTGTTTGCTCAAAAGCTTTTTCTACCAGAGAAATATGCCCGGAATGAAGAGCTCCCATTGTCGGAACAAAGGCAATTTTTTGGTCAGCGTTATATTTCTTCAATTCTTTAGAAAGAGAAGAAGAATTGTCTAATACAATAATATTGTCCATATAATTGAGTTATATCAACGAACAAAACTATTGGTTTTTATTGAAGTTTCGGCTTTTTTTGTATATTTTTGTGATTATTATAAAAATAATTCAATGGGGAAAAAGAAAGTTTTATTTATTTCTCAAGAAGTATTTCCGTTTTTACCTAAATCTGAAATATCAGAAACAGCAAGAAACTTAGCACAAGGAGTACAAGAGAATGGGAAGGAAATCAGGGTGTTTATGCCTAGATTCGGCGTTGTGAATGAAAGAAGACATCAGTTGCATGAAGTGATACGTTTGTCGGGAATGAATCTAATCATTAATGATAAAGATCACCCCCTATTGATAAAAGTAGCATCTATTTCATCTGCAAGAATGCAAGTTTATTTCATTGATAACGAAGAATATTTTAAAAGAAAGTTTACAGTTACGGATGCTGATGGAAAACCATTTGAAGATAATGGAGAAAGATCAATGTTTTTTTGTAGAGGTGTATTGGAGACTGTAAAGAAATTAGGATGGCAACCGGATGTGATTTTCTGCACAGGCTGGATGACCGCACTATTGCCTGTTTATTTAAAAACAGTTTATAAGGATGATCCTCATTTCACTGACACTAAAGTAATTTATAACCTTTGTGGAGGAGGATTTGACGGACAATTAGATAAAGAAATATCAGAGAAATTGAAGTTTGATGGAGTGCCGGATGAATTTATTGAAGGGTTAATAGATGATGTTTCTTACGAGAAGATACTTAGCCTTGCTCTTTCAAATGTTGATGGAGTTTGTGTTACACAGCAAGACTTGAGTGAAATGGAAAAAGAAAGTGTGAATCAATTAGACTGTGATAAGTTAGAAAATGTTCCGGAAGAACATTTGATAAAAGAAGTTTCTACTTTTATTGACAAAGTGATAGGTGAAGAAGTTACAGCAGAGAGTTAAAAGGATGAAAAATATAATGAAGAGTGTCGGGAAATTAGTCTTTGGGACAATTGTATTCATAACAGTTTTTTTTTCTTCTTGTAAGAAGAAAGAGCATCCTTTAGGAGTAAGTCAAATAGATTCTAGTGATTTGTTACACTCAAAAGGGATTGATACTTTTTCGTTAAAAACATATTGTTTTATTGAAGATTCAATCATTTCGGATAACCCTGCTTTTTCATTGTTGGGGTCTTATCATGACCCTGTATTCGGGGAGTTTGATGCGAGTTTTTACACGCAAATAAGACTTTCAGGGGACAATCCGGATTTTGGAGATGTAAGTACAATTGTAATTGATTCTTTTGTGTTGGCTTTGGAGTATAGAGGGCGTTATGGGGAAAAAGGAGATCAAACAATAGAGGTGTATGAGTTGACAGAAGATTTGTATTTGGATTCCACTTATTATTCTTTTGAAACAAAAACAACACAGCCAACTAATTTAGTACAAGGAACAGGAATTTTTAATTTGGATGATGAAGCAACAACAGTTGTGGGGGGGGATACCGTTTTGCCGCAATTAAGAATTCCGATAGATACAAATCTCGCACGAGTATTGATTGTTGAAGCAATGTCGGGAAGTGGAACTTTTGCGGATAATGATGCTTTTAATTCTTATTTTAAAGGGTTACACATTAAAACGAACAATGGAGTTCAAGCTCCGGGTGAGGGAGGTGTTTTTCACTTTAATATAACAGATCCGGATTCAAAATTGACAATTTATTATCATCAAGCAGGAGAACAAAAAGAATTTGATTTTTATATCAATAGTTATTGTGCAGATTACAACCACGTG
>JALWLM010000505.1 GCA_027084145.1 Crocinitomicaceae bacterium
CTTTATTATTTCTATTTTATTTAATTTTATCAAAAGCACAAAACACAAAAAGACAACAAAAAAAGACTAAAATAGAGGTCGAAATTTATTAAAACAAGCTAACTCATTGATAATCAACAAATTGGCGACACCTCTATATTTTAACACTATCAAAAGATCTCTCTTTATCCTTATAGATTCTATACCTAAGAGTAAGAAAAGCTCTTAAAACAAAAAAAACAAGTGTTTTGGTTCTTATTTTAAACTGAATAGGGTCTTTTTTCAATATTTTTTTGATAAAAACAAAAATTACCTGCCTAAATAAACTAAAAGAATAGAAATATCACTTGGAGAGACTCCACTAATTCTAGAAGCTTGACCGATTGTCACCGGCTGCAATTGTTTTAATTTTTCAACAGCTTCCGCACTCAACCCGGATAATTTACTAAAATCAATATCTGCAGGTATTTTAACTTTTTCCAGTCGATTCATTTTATTTGCGACCTCCTGTTCTCTTGAAATATACCCATCATACTTTAATTGTATTTCCGTTTGGGAAATAATATCCGGATGTTTTTCTTTTAGTTTTTCTGCTTCATTTTTAATTTGATCACTCATTTCAAAAATATCATCCATCGTTATTCCCGGTCGAGTAATCAAAGAAACAGCTTTAACTTGTTGTTTAACTAAAGAGCTTCCTTTCTTTTTCAAAACTTCATTTGCTTTATTTTGAGGAATACCTTCTTTTCTTAAAACTTTTTTTAATTGTTCTGTCCCCTCTATTTTCTCCTCTACTCTTCTCATGGCATCTGCGCTTGCTAATCCAACTTTATAACCAATAGGAGTTAATCGAATATCTGCATTATCTTGCCTTAATAAAATCCTATATTCTGCCCTACTCGTAAACATTCGATACGGCTCTTTTGTTCCTTTTGTAATTAGATCATCTATTAAAACCCCGATATAAGCTTCACTTCTAGAAAGAATTAAAGGCTCTTTTTGGTTTATTTTTAAATGAGCATTTATTCCCGCCATCAAACCTTGACAAGCCGCTTCTTCATATCCTGTTGTGCCGTTTATTTGTCCGGCAAAATACAGGTTTTCTATTATTTTAGTTTCTAAAGTATGTTTTAATTGTGTAGGAGGAAAGTAGTCGTATTCTATAGCATATCCAGGACGAAACATTTTTGCATTTTCAAATCCCGGAATAGTTTTTAATGCTTTAAGCTGTATTTCTTCTGGTAAAGAGGTGCTAAAACCATTCACATATATTTCAACCGTTTTCCACCCTTCCGGCTCTACAAATATTTGATGTCTATCTCTCTCTGAAAACCTATTTATTTTATCCTCGATACTTGGACAATATCTTGGCCCAACACTTTTGATGGCACCGTTAAACATTGGCGAACGATCAAAACCTTCCCGAAGAAACTCATGAGTTGTTGGATTTGTGTATGTTATATGACAAGGAATTTGATTTTTTAATGGCTTTGTTTCCGGTGAAAAACTAAATTTTTGTTCTACTTCATCTCCGTGCTGCACCTCCATTTTGGAATAATCCAAACTTCTTCCATCTACCCTAGGAGGCGTTCCTGTTTTCATCCTTCCGGACTCGAAGCCGAGATCAATCAAATTTTCTGTTATTCCTCTTGCCGCACCCTCACCGGCTCTTCCTCCTCTAAACTGCTTTTCTCCCAAATGAATTATTCCATTAAGAAAAGTTCCATTTGTAAGAACAACGGCATCCCCATAAATATCTATTCCCATTACGGTTTTAATTCCAACAACCCGGCCTTTTTCTGTAAGAAGAGACACCGCCATATCTTGCCAAAAGTCGACATTTTTATTTTTTTCCAAAAGCAATCTCCATTCTTCTGCAAACAACATCCTGTCATTTTGAGTTCTTGGAGACCACATTGCAGGGCCTTTCGACCTGTTTAACATCCTAAACTGTATAGCGCTTTTATCACTCACTATTCCCGAACCCCCACCTAACGCGTCAATCTCTCGAACAATCTGCCCTTTAGCAACCCCTCCCATGGCAGGATTACAACTCATTTGTGCAATTGTATTCATATTAAGCGTCACCAACAAAACAGAGCTGCCCAGCCTACCCGCAGCATTTGCCG
>JALWLM010000506.1 GCA_027084145.1 Crocinitomicaceae bacterium
GAATAAAGAAGTAGAAAAAAAAGAAATTGCCAAATTCAGAAAAAAACTAACAAAAACATTATCTGAAATCTTACAACAAATTATTTTAAAAACAAAAATAACATCAGATATTTACCGACAAAAACAAATATTCATGCTCGGTATATACACAATAGTTCACCTTTTTTCTTTTTTAATGTTGATGAAGATTTATTACAAATCCAAAAAAAACGAAACTTACTTAAAAAATGTCATTACAAAAAATATCCTGCTATCAGAAGAAAAAGAAAACTTTTTATCAACAATGAGCCACGAAATAAGAACACCTTTAAACGGAATTATAGGAATTATATCTTTATTAAAAATCAACTTAAAAGATAAAAATGAAGAAACCGAATCGTTATTACACAAATTAGAATTTGCATCCAATCATTTGCTTTCCCTTGTCAATGACGTTTTAACCTTTTCAAAACTGAAACATCAAAAAGCAAGAGTAAATAAAAGTGAATTTAATGTTGAAGATACAATTTTAGAAGTAACTGAATTTTTTACTACGAAAGCCAAAGAAAAACAATTAGAAATTATTGTAAAAATAGAACCATTTATCCCTGCAACTGTAATCGGAGACAGGCAAAAATTAGAGCAAATCTTAACAAATTTGATCAGTAATTCAATTAAATTCACTTCCAAAGGTTATATAAAAATTGAGGTAACAAAAGAGAAAGAGGTTGAAGACACAATTTTTATAAAATTTGAAATAGAGGATTCAGGCATAGGAATACCTGACAACAAGTTAGAATTTATATTTGAGCCGTTTAAACAAATTAGTGATCCATCAATCAAACCAAAAGAAGGAACAGGTCTGGGATTGGCTATTTGCCACAGTCTGGTTTCCCTAATGGGAGGAGAAATTTCAATTACAAGTGAGGTAAACAAAGGAACAACAATAACCTTTGTCCTCCCATACACCATATCAAAACGCTTTAATGAACTTTATTTAGATACCATAAAGGAGATTTCAGTTTACACATTTACCCAGGAAAATAAAGAATTACAGAGTTTATACAAAGATTTGTTTGATGTCTTTGAAATGAAAGAGTTTAAGATATTTTCTTCCACTCAAGCCCTTACCGCCTTTCTTCAGGATATAAAAGGCAAAAACAAAAAAACACTTGTTTTCTGGGACACAGACCACGCAAAAGAGGAATTAGAATCCTTTTTAGGCCTTGTTAATATTATGGATGATAATACCGGCCTATGTTTATTAGGAATATCTCAAAGCCCGATAATTTCAGATTATTTAAGTAAGCACAAAGAAATCTTGTTACAACATAAAATCTGGTTTGTAGAAAAACCTTTAACAAGGTCTAAAATTATAAATTTAATTATGAATTACTTTCATGATAGAAAAAGAAAAATACAATCAAACCAAAAAACATTTCTAAAAGAAGACAAACACTTATCCGGTAAAAAAATTATGATAGTTGATGACAATGCCCTAAACAGGGATATTTTAGTAAAGTTGTATAGAACTACGGGAGCAAAAGCAATACCAGCAACATCTGGCTTGGACGCTATTTTTTCCGTTGAGATTGAAAAACCTGATTTAATAATCATGGACTATCATATGCCTTTTATGAACGGAAAGGAATGTGCAAAAAAAATTAGAGACAAAGGCATAAAAACACCGATAATCCTGTTATCAGGCGATGTTTTTCAACCTTCTGATTTTCACAATGAAGATAACCAACTTTTTGATGAAATACTTTCCAAACCTATAAACTTTCAAATTCTATTAACAAAATCCATTTCTTTACTACAAGCTCAAACCTCTTTCCGTTTAAACAACAATACTGAATCTCCTTTCCCATTGTTAAAAAACATCTATAATGAGCCAGACAAATACAAAAAAGCACTTGAAATTGCAAAAAATGACATAAAAGAAAAACTGATAGAATTGAGAAAAATTGTTGAAAAAAAGGATTATAGAAAAATAAAAGAGATTGCCCATTATATAAAAGGCTCTCTCGGGTATCTTAATTGTCCAGAGGCAGTTGAAACATTAAAATCAATTGAAGTGCTTGCACTTAAAAACGAAGAAATTGATAATATTGTTCAATTAATGGG
>JALWLM010000507.1 GCA_027084145.1 Crocinitomicaceae bacterium
CACCTGAAACGGTGCTTTTTGTTTTCTTATATTTTAATTGTTATTTTTGTAATAAAAATGAGATTACTTAAAGATATTCCACATAGTCGGTATAAAATACAAGTTTTTCAATATAACGGGAAATATATTTTAGAAATAGAATTGGGACAATTTGAACAAACTTTTAAAATAGGAGAGACCAATGTATTCGGGTTGGAAGATATTGAGAAAATGATAACGCCTCGTTTATTGGAAAATACTTTGAAACGATTTGTGGAAATGAGAGAAGATTGTAGTGAAGCATTTAAAAATAAAAATAAATAAAAATATGAGAAAGAACGTATTCGTATTATTGATTGCTGGAAGCTTAATGGTAATGTATGCTTGTGAAGGAAGTAACAAAACAGCGAAAAAGACAAATAAAACAGGAATAAATCAAAAAGTGACATCGACAGGATTGAAAATTGCTTATTATAATCAAGACTCTTTAAAAACTCAATACAATTACTATAGAATTCAGGATTCTATCATGGCGTTAAAAGGGGAGAAATTTCAAAAAGAATTGGAAAGAAAGCAACAAGCATTAGAAACATACATACGGGCTAATGATTTAAAAGCACAGCAGGGACTTTTAAGTCAACAAGATATCATGCAAATACAGCAAAAAATACAAGAAAAGCAAAATGCGATTGTTCAATATCAACAACGGGAAGGATTGAAAATAGAAAATGAGACGATTGACATCTTGGAAACGATAGGAAATAGAATTGAACAATTCGGGAAAGAATATTGTGAAGAAAACGAGATTGATATCTTGGTCGCACATACTAAAGGAGGACAATTTACTTATATCAATCCGGGAATGGATGTAACGGAAGATTTTATTCAATTTTTGAATAAAAAAACAGACGACTTAAAATCAGACATCGAAGAAAAACAATAATCAATGCTGATAGCAAATCAAAAAAAAGAAACAAATATTGCAGAGTATCTTCTCTATATGTTTCAAATAGAAGATGTGATTCGAGCATATCATTTTGATATAAATAAAATCATAGATAATTACATAAAGCCACAACTTCCCGATGAATCCTTTTTGCCTCAGTATAAAGAATGGTACGCCTCACTCATTGAGCAGATGAAACATGAAGGTGTAGAAAAAAAAGGTCATCTCTCTTTATTAAAAGAAATTATTGTAGAATTAGAATATTTACATCGTTTGATGTTAGACTCAAAAACATCGGTGAAGTATAAAGAACTTTATGAAAGAGCAAAACAATATATCGAAGAATTTAGGGAGAAATCAGACATGAAAAATAATTCTGATGTCGATGTATTGTTACATGCAATGTATATGAAATTATTGTTGCGTCTTCAAAAAAAAGAAATCAGTCCGGCATCGGAAGAAGCTTTTGATGCAATGAGAGTTTTATTGGCATATCTGTCAAGAAGTTATATCAAAATGAAACAAGGGGATATGAATTTTATGGATTAATTCCGGAAAAAATAAAAAAAGATGTTAAGAAAAATTTTACGTTGGTTTTTAAAATTATTCGGTTGGAAAATAGACGAACATGTACCATCTGTAAAAAAATGTGTGGTAGTTATGGGACCGCATACTTCTAATTGGGATTTTATTATAGGTAGAATTGCATTTTTTATGTACGGAATAAAAGGGAAATATCTGATTAAGAAGGAATTATTCTTTTTTCCGTTAGGTCTATTTTTAAAATGGATAGGAGGGATTCCTGTTGATCGGAAAGGGAAAAACAAACTGACAGATGTAGCTGCTAAAATGTTTGAAGAGGAAGACGAATTATTTATGGTTTTCACACCTGAAGGCACAAGAAGTTACAATCCCAATTGGAAAAAAGGGTTTTATTATATTGCTCAAAAAGCAAAGGTCCCCATCTATCTGGGATATATTGATTATGAAAGAAAGATTGGAGGATTTCATGGTTTGTTTGAACCTACTGGAGATGTAGATAAAGATATTCAGGCTATAAAAGATGTATTAAAGCAATATAAAGGAAAGTATCCGGAGAAAGGAATTGACGGTAAATAATTATCTTTTTTTCTTTTGATGAAAACCATAAGGACAATGTTTGCAACCGTTTTTACAA
>JALWLM010000508.1 GCA_027084145.1 Crocinitomicaceae bacterium
AAAAAAAAAAAACCAAATACTCTCTTCATTTTTTCTTTACAAATCTCAATATAATAACGGAGTAAAATATATTTTAGAAACAAAAAAGAGAAGCTTTTCTCTAAACGGTTATTTCTGATGAATATTTGACGTGTTTGGTCGAATATTTATTGTTTTTATATATATCATTATAAATTATACTTTTTTACAAAAAAATATTGCTTTTTTTAAAAAAATAATGGTAACTTTAAAGACTTAAACTTAAAAATAAAGATTATGCTCACTGCTAAACGTCTCTTCGATATTCCTTATATTCAACTTAAATCTTTTCCTTTGGAAAACATGTTTGTTTCCAAAATCAATAATGAATGGAAAGGAGTTTCAACTAAAAACTTCATTGAACACTCCAAACGAATTTCAAAAGGATTAATTGCATTAGGGGTACAGCCCGGTGATAACGTAGGAATAGTCTCCGGTACCAGATATGAATGGAATGTTATGGATATAGCGATTCAGCAAATCGGAGCGATTTCCGTTCCTTTCTATCCAAATATTTCAGAAAGTGATTATGAATATATTTTCAATGATTCAGAAATAGAAGTTTGTGTTATTGAAAACCAAGAGTTAGCAAACAAAATTTCCGAAATACGAAACAAAACACCTAAATTAAAACATATTTTCAGTATTGAAAATACCAGTTCACTAGAACATTGGTCTAAATTAGAAGAATTAGGAAAAGAGATAAACAACGATGAGATAGAAAAACGGAAAGAAAAGGTAAAAAACGAAGATTTAGCGACTATTATTTATACATCGGGAACAACGGGTAACCCTAAAGGGGTAATGTTATCTCACAATAATATCTTATCCAATGTAAATGCCTGTCAAGATAGAATTCCGGCATCCAAAGGTTCCAAAGTACTTTCATTCCTTCCTGTTTGCCATATCTATGAGCGTATGTTACACTATCTATATATGTCTATCGGATGCTCCATTCATTTTGCAGAATCAATGGATACAATTGGAGATAATATTCGAGAGGTTCAACCGGAGGTTTTTACTGCTGTTCCGCGTTTGATTGAAAAAGTATATGATAAAATCATGGCTAAAGGAGATGAACTTACAGGTATCAAGCGGAGTCTATTTTTTTGGGCGGTATCTGTCGGAGAAAAATACGATCCTGTTCATCGTTCTGCTTTATATAATATAAAACTTGCTATTGCACGTAAATTAATTTTCAAAAAATGGCAAGAAGCCCTTGGTGGGCATGTAAAAGCAATAGCTTCCGGAAGTGCCGCTTTACAACCTCGATTAGCTCGTATATTTTTAGCCGCAGATATTCCTATTTTGGAAGGATACGGACTTACCGAAACTTCTCCTGTTGTTTCAGTGAATAGTTTTAAAGAAGGAATTCGAATCGGAACTGTTGGTACGGTTATCAAAAATGTTCAAGTAAAAATAGCAGATGATGGAGAAATTTTGGTAAAAGGTCCTAACGTAATGATCGGATATTACAAACAACCTGAAAAAACAGCCGAAGTCATTAAAGACGGATGGTTTCATACAGGAGATATTGGAGAGTTTGTAGAAGGAGTCTTTTTGAAAATTACAGATAGAAAAAAAGAAATCTTTAAAACTTCCGGAGGAAAATATATCACTCCGCAAGCAATGGAAAATCGTTTTAAAGAGTCTAGATTCATCGAACAAATAATGGTCATCGGAGAAGGTCAAAAATTCCCTGCAGCTTTCATTGTTCCTTCTTTTGAATTTATTAAAGAATGGGCAAAAAGAAAAGATATGGACATGTCTGACCAAAGTAATGAAGATATCATAAAAAATGAAAAAGTACTTCTTCGTATAGAAAAAGAGATTACAAAAATCAATCAAGAATACGGTCAATGGGAGCAAATCAAAAAATTCGAATTAATACCCCATGAATGGTCTATTGAAGGAGGTGAATTCACTCCTACGCTTAAATTAAAACGAAAGTTTATTCTAAATAAGTACAAGGATTTATATGATAAAATATATCAATAACAAAGTTTATCGTGCGAAACAAATTTGTTGGTAATACAAAAAGAAATTTACTGTACATTGGAGAGCATATAA
>JALWLM010000509.1 GCA_027084145.1 Crocinitomicaceae bacterium
CATTTAGTAGCCAACTGTGATATCCCGGTTCTTTTTCAAATACTTCTTTAATTGTTTTTCCTTTTTGTTTCCCGAAATTATAAATCATTTCGCCATTTTCATTGTAAGCTAATCTTCCTGCAAAATCAGCTCGTTTAACATCTCCATATCTGGAGAATTTTTCGAGAAAATCAATATTATTTTCTAATTCTTCATATTTTTCAAGTTGAGCTTCAAGTATTTCCCAGGTTGCTTTTGCGTCTGCCATTGCCGTATGTGCATCTTTTAATTCTTTATTGCAATAGAATTGATATGCAGATGCTAAAGTTCTTGGCTCCATTTTGTGATAAACATTTTGAATATCAACATGTTTCATTTTAGAAAGATCGATATTGCTGTTTACACGAGCTAATTCCTCTGCTAACATTGGAAGATCAAATTTGTTAGAATTGAAACCTGAAATATCACACCCTTTGATGAAATTTTCTAAATCAGGAAGTACTTCTTTTAGTGTAGGAGCATCCTTAACTTTGTCATCGGTTATCCCATGAATAAGACTCACGCCTTCCGGAATAGGTATTTCAGGATTAATAATTCTGTGAAACTCTTCAATATCTCCATTAGGATGTATTTTTACAATACCTATTTCTACAATTCTATCATGTATAATATCTAGTCCCGTTGATTCTAAATCAAAAACAAGTAAAGGTCTTTCAAGTTGTATCTTCATAAGGCAAATATACCTATAAGAAAACAAAAAAAGCCTAAATGCATTTAGGCTTTTTTGTTTGATATTATTTTAATAATAAATTATTCTGTTTTTAATCCTACATATTGATAAGGTTTATACTTATCCTTGTTTTGAGCGTCTTTTTCGTATTCAGGTCCTTGTACTTCTGAAGAAACGATTACGACATTCACACGTCCTTTAAACTCGTCTTTATTTTCAAAATAAGAGATTAAATCATATTTCATATTTTCAGCTCTTAATTTTGCTAGATTTTCATTTGTTTTATAGGTTCTTGTGGGTACATGTGATGCAGAAGAATAAATATTGATTGTTACTTTTTCTCTACCATCTTTTAGTTGTTTTTCAACCGCTTTTACAAATTTTTTCAAATCTCCTTTTTTAGTACTTATTTTATTCTTATTGTAGTCGAAATAATGAATGAATTCTAAATTCGGGTATTCCTCTACATTCACTTCCGGTATATCAACAACATCTTCTTCCTCCGGTGTTACTAATATTTTTTTATCAACATCTAATAAAACTTCTTTGTAAATTTCCTGAAAAGAGGTGTCACATAAAGTTGTAAAAGAATCTTCTCCCATTAGTATATCATCAGTAAGATTCGTATATTCTAATCGGTAAGTTTTACAAGGTTCAAGTGATGTTATAAAATATCCATCCCTTAATCTAGGAAAAACTTGAATGGATTGTTGTGATTGACAATCTAAACAAACTAACTTTACGTTAATAGCAAAATCTTCCGGTATCGGTTTATTATCAACTGTTTTGATGATTCCTTTTAATATGGCTACATCTTTTAATCCAAGGTAGTCATTATGTATTTCATAAATATCTTTTTCTCCATATCCATCAGCTCTTTGAGAGGTCATGTATCCACGTCTACCATCCAGTGTTGTTGTGTAAAAAATATCATCATTGGTAGAGTTAAAAGGATATCCCATGTTTTCAGGAGAAGAAAAATTACCTGATTCATCCATCACTGTCCTCATAATATCAAATCCACCAATACTTTGAGGACCATTTGTAGAATAGTATAGCGTTTTATTATCAATAGATATAAATGGAGAGTCCTCATCAAAAGGAGTATTGATAGGTGCTCCTAAATTGATTGGTTCAGACCATTTTTGAGATGCTTCATCCCATTTGACCATGTATATATCTCTTCCTCCAAGTCCTCCTTCTCTATCAGACACAAAGTAAAAAGTTTTCTTATCATGAGACATCATACAATGAGTTTCCCAGCTGTCAGTATTAAGATTTGGTATTTCTTCTAAGGGACGAATATCATGAAATTTAGCATGATAGAAGTCAGTATAATAAATATCTCCGTTTCCTGTTGAGTCTTCATAAATATAAATACGTCGTTCATCCGCAGATACCGCTATTGTTGCTTCATTTCTTTGAGGATTACAGAATTCTAATTTTTTCGGCTCAGTCCATGTTGAATCAAAATCCATATAGCTGACATAAATATCTTCAGGGTATAAATTATCTATAGGATCTCTGAATTCCTCTGTTTCTCCATTTGCCCAAGGCCTTCTGGATGTAAAATAGATAGCAGAACCGTCTAAAGAAATAACAGGACTATAATCCGGATATTGAGAATTTACCGTATTACCTATATTTTTCAGATAAACATTAACCGGTGTTGATATATAGTTTTTGGCATTTTCACATTGTTGAATTCTAAGGTCCACGATTGGAAGTAATTCGGATTTCTTTTTAGAGTTTTCTTTAAAAAGTTGATATAGTTCGATTGCTTTATCAATATTTTCATTATAATGATAAGCTGTTGCTAAGTGAAAATAAGCATCAACGGGAGCACTTTTTTCTTTGACCGAAAACATGTCGAAATTTTTGTCCGTTTCTTTGATTGCTTTTTCTAAGTACTTAGCTGCTTCAATCGAGTTACGTTTACTGTATAATTCAATGTATCCTTTTCTGTAATTATAGTTAGCATTTTCTGATTGAAATTCTAATAGTTTATTGACTAAAATATCTGCTAAGTAAAAATAGCCTTCATTCATTAATGTAGAAGATTCTATTAATATCTCTTTCTCATCACCTGTTTCTGCAAGTTGTTTAATTTTTTCTTCTGTTATCTCTTGAGAAAAAGAGTAGCTAGAGATAAGTACAGTAAAACAAATAAATGGGGTTAAATTAAATAATAGTTTTCTCATGAGGAAAATTTGTGTAATTTTACACAGCTAAAATATAAAAAAAACCGATGAAGGCATCGGTTTTTTCTATGAAAGTTATAAACGACTATCTTTTGATAATCTTAAATTCTGTTCTCCTGTTCATTTGATGTTCTTCTTCAGAACAGTCTGATATTTGTTTACCTTCACAAGCACAATTATTTACTAACCTTGATTCACCATAGCCTTTTCCATAAATCCGTTTAGGGTTAGAAATTCTAGATTGAATATATTTTAATGTGGATTTTGCTCTTCGATTGGAAAGTGCCATGTTGTAAGCTTTTGATGCACGACAGTCTGTATGAGAACTCAGTTCTATTTCTAAGTTAGGGTTGTCATTCATTAGTTTTACGATTTTGTCGAGTTCTTTTGCTGCATCAGGACGTATATTAGACTTGTCTAAATCAAAATAGATAGGATTGAGTGTTATTAATGTGTTGATATCTGCTTTTTGTAATTTATAGACTAAGTCGATATTGCCTGATGCGTCGATTTTTTGATCAACATTAAAGTTTCCGGTTAGATAATCATCATGTGAAATTTTTATATTTAACTTCAATTGCTCTTTGATATCTTTCATTATATCTTCCAATTCTTCAGGCGTTAATTTTCCTGTAGAAGAAGTTGATTTTGCGAGAGAGACATTATTTGCAAAATTTTCAATATCTACTTTTGCATTTTCTATAGGAGCGTTAGTTTCTGCATCTAAAACGGTAATAGATAATTGAGGTGCGAGTAGATTAAAGTTTCTTGATATCTCTTCATTTTCGTTATTACATAATGTTGTAGCATATTTAGTTTCTAAGACTTTACCTTCTTCATTTTTTAATATGATTTCATAATCTTTACAACGTTTTAATACTGCGAAATAATTTCCGTTCTTTATACGAGGTTGGATAATCTCTTGAGTGACACAGTTTACACATTTTACATCTATGGAGAGATTTTCATCTCCGCCGATAATTCGTCCTGTCAAATAACTAATAGGTCTATTGCCAAGATAATCGTTTTTGACTTCATAAATATCTTTTTCTCCATATCCTCCTTCTCTATAAGAAGAAAAGTATCCTTTTAATCCGTCAACAGTTGTAGTGTAGTAAATATCGTCTCCACACGAGTTAAATGGAACCCCCATGTTAACCGGAGTGGTCCATTGTTTGTTTTCGTCTATAAAGCTGACGAAGATATCAAATCCACCCATGCTATTAGGACCATTACTTGAAAAATAAATGGTTTTATTATCTACAGCAATAAAAGGAGAGTCTTCATCAAAGGGGGTGTTAATTTCAGGTCCCATATTTTGGGCTTTACTCCATTCTCCGTTGGGTAGTTTAACTATTCGGTAAATATCTCTACCTCCATATCCTCCGGGTCTGTCGGATGAAAAATAAACATATTGTCCGTCCGGAGTCATTGTAATATGAGGTTCCCAGTACTCTGTATTCACATCTTCAATGTCTAATTTTTCAATTTCTTTAAAACCTTCATTTCCGAACTTTGATATATAGATATCTCCTCCTCCCTTTGAGTCATCATAGATATATATAACTCGCTCATCGGCAGATACAGCGATTGTTGCTTCATTTAAGTCCGGCTCGCAGAAGTCCAACCTTTTAGGTTCAGACCAGTCTCCATTATCTTGCAAGTGACTAACATAAATATCTTCTGTGTAATCATTGGTGATAGGGTCACGATAAATTTCTCTGTCGTAATTATCCCATTTTCTTCTACTTGTAAAATAGATAGATTGACCATCTAATGATACTACAGGGGCATACTCAGGTGCTTCAGTGTTCACTTTATTTCCAATATTAATAATTGTAGCTGATTTAGGGTGGGATAAGTTGTACTGAGCGACAATTAATTGTTTTAGTCCTAATTCAGCTTTCCCTATAAGAGGAGATTTTTTATTGTCATTCTTTTCAAGAAAAAGTTCATAGTATTCTTTTGATTTACGAAGTTGTTCGTTTAAATGATAAGCTTTTCCCAGGTAATAAAAAGCGTCTATTGGAGCACTACTCTCTTTTACCGAAAAGAAATCGAAATTTTTATCGGTATCTTTAACTGCTTTTTCAAAGTAATTGATAGCATTTTTATAATCTCCTTTTGTTGCTAGTAGTAAATATCCCTTTCTATAGTTATAATTAGCACTTTCAGGTTTAAAACTCAATAGCTTGTCGGTTAACAGGGATGCATAATATAAATATCCGTTTTGAATAAGTAAAGAGTTTTGTTGAAGAATTTCTTCTTCTGTTCCGTTTTGAGCTATTTCAAGTACTTCTTGTTCGGTAACTTGTGAAAATGAATAGTTCAAGAAAAGTGTTGCTAAAAAAACAAATAAAACTTTTTTCATAATTGTAATTGTTGGTTAATAGGTTTAAATTATCATGGTGTAATCTGCATTACACCATGATAAATATAATTAAAATTCTCGATTAATATCAAACTGTTCTAAATAATCGGCAACTCGTCGTACAAACATACCTCCTAAAGCTCCATCTACAACTCTATGGTCGTAAGAGTGGGAGAGGTACATTTTGTATCGTATTCCAATAAAATCTCCATCCGGTGTTTCTATGACAGCAGGAACTTTTCTAATTGCTCCTAAAGCTAATATTGCTACTTGGGGCTGATTGATAATTGGAGTTCCCATAACATTTCCGAAAGTACCAACGTTAGTAACCGTGTATGTACCATCTTGTATGTCTTCCGGTTGTAATTTATTGTTTCGAGCTCTATTGGCTAAGTCATTAACAGCTTTTGTAAGTCCTACTAAATTTAATTGGTCTGCATTTTTAATAACAGGAACAATAAGATTTCCACTTGGTAAGGCTGTCGCCATTCCAAGATTTATATTTCCTCTTTTAATAATCTTGTTTCCTGATACAGAGACATTAACACCGGGGAAATCTTTAATTGCTTTAACTATCGCTTCCATGAAAATAGGAGTGAAAGTGATTTTTTCGTTTTCACGTTTCATGAATTCATCTTTCACTTTTGCTCTCCATTTAAAAATATTGGTAACATCCGCTTCTACGTAACTTGTAACATGGGGAGATACATGAACGGACATAACCATGTGATCTGCGATTAATTTACGCATACGGTCCATTTCCTCTATTTCATCATTAGGACCGGGGGTTACAACCGGAGGCTTAATGTCTGCTAAGAAACCTCCTCCTGTGTTTGAGCTGACTGGTTTGTTTGGGGTTTCTGCTTGAATTGCAGAAGGTTTTGTTTCTTGTTTTACACTTCCGTTTTTAATAAAGTTTAAAATATCTTTTTTAGTTACTCTTCCACCTTGACCTGTTCCGGGAATTGTTTCAAGTATATCCATGGAAATCCCTTCCTCTTTAGCGATACTTTTTACCAGTGGAGAATAAAACTTCCCGCTTGGACTTTTTCCAAGTTCATTTTTGACATTGGTTTCTACAGTGGAGGATGATACAGAAGGTGTATTTTGTATTGTTGATTCTGTAGTGTCATTATTATTGGAGTCGTTGCTGGGTGCAGTATCAGTATTCTCGGAACTGTCATCTAGTTTACCATCAGTAGATATAATTGCAATAACATCGCCTACTTGGGCAACTTCATCTGCTTCAAAGAATTTTTTTACTAGAACTCCTTCTGCTTCAGATGGTAATTCATTATCAACTTTATCTGTAGCAACTTCAACAAGAGGTTCGTCAAGTTCTACTTTGTCTCCTACGTTTTTCAACCAATTTGTGATTGTTGCTTCGGTAACACTTTCTCCCATTTTAGGAAGTCTAATTTCTACTTGTCCCATGATATATGTCTCGATTTTATCAAAAAAATATTAGCACAAAAATAAAGTATTTTTTTCTTTACAAAGTATCTTAAGTGATATTTAGAAGTACTTTTTGTTCCAATACTTTAAAATAATAGATAAATCTTTTCGAATGGAATAATCTCTAGCGTAAAGAATATTTAATTTATCTTTAATTTCTTTATCATCTACAGGGGCCACATCTGAAGGAGATATTAGTCCTGTCTTTATGTTGGGTAAGCGAATATCTCGTAGCATTTCTTCTCTTTTGTAACCGATGAGACTTTTTTCTCCTTTAATAATAAATAGCAGTTCATTAAGGAAACCTTTTGTTTTTTTTATTTTGAATAAATAAAAAGGATACAGTAGAATAAGAAATGTAGAAAAAACAATGTCAAAAAGTCGTTTTTTCCTTAAGTTTTCTTTTTCTGTAAGGTTATTTATATTTAAAATATACAAATCTCCCGATGTATCAATAGAGTTACTTCCAATAAGGTAATTTTGATTTTCAGGAGCAATTTTAAAGTCAATATTGATGTTTCTGTATTGAATAATACTGTCTATAATATCGGTATATCGAATATTTTTAGAAGCATAAATAAGTTCATTTATTTGATGAACTTGTATTTTGTCAAGACGATTAAAATGGATGATTTTATTTGGAGAAATATTGGTATGGGTTAATATCTCTTTAATTCGTTTAAATTCATTTTTATCTCCTACAATTCCGAAATTTTTAGTTTCATTGATCTTTAATTTGAATTTCTGTGTTAAAAAAAGAGATAAAATAACTCGAGATATAAGGTAATAACTTAAAACACTAATCGCTCCGATGAAAATAAATAGCCTTGAGAATCTAAAGTCTTTAGGAAGTAAAGCGTAAATTAATAGAATCAATAGAGTGCCCCAAAAGATGCCTTTTAAAAATTTAAAACGTTTAACGGGATAGTCATAAGCGCCGTAAAAATAAGATAAAAGTATCCAAATAGAGGTGTATAAAGGCAGAGATATAGATAATGTTTCAGGGTCAAAAATGACTCCTTTTTCGTTCCATAGTTCTGTGAGTAAAAATAATGTGGTGCAGATTATGACAGCATCAATCAAAGGTAGAAATAATCCTTTAATACCTCGAGAAATAATCGCCAAGAGCGCTCTGAGATAAATCCCCAGATGAATTAGAAGTGAGAAATATTTAGCATTTCTTTTGGAGAAATGTTTTTTGGCAAAAATAGCCATAGCCTTATAAAAAACAAGAACATAGTTGATAGAGTCCTTTTTTGTACTTTCTCCTTTGTAGTGAATGATTTTCGTGTCTGCAAAATAATAATTTTTTTGCCCGTTAAGTAATATTCTGTAGGATAGATCGATGTCTTCACCATACATGAAAAAAGTCTCATCTAGAAGTCCGATTTTATCTAATGTACTTTTTCTGATGAGCATAAAAGCCCCGCTGAGAATTTCAACCGGGTTAGTTTCTGTTTCCGGAAGATGTCCTTGATGGTACCTATTAAATTTAGTGGATTTAGGAAAGAGTTTTGATAATCCGATTATTTTGTAAAAAGCGACAGATGGGGTTGGTAATCCTCTTTTTGATTCGGGTAAAAATCGTCCTTTACCGTCAACCATTCTTACTCCTAGTCCTCCTGCTTCCGGATGTTTATCCATGAAGTTTATGATCTTATCGAAAGTTGATTCTTCGACAATAGTATCAGGATTTAGGAGTAAAATGTATTTTCCTGAAGCTTTACGGATCGCAAGATTATTTCCTCCTGAAAAACCTAAATTTTTCGTACTCTTGATGAGGTTAAATTCAGGGTATTTTGTTTCTACTTTTTTTACGGATCCGTCTATAGATGCGTTGTCAACAATAAAAACTTCAATGTCTTTTCTTTTTCCAATGGCTTTTTTTACAGAGTCTAAACATTGATCAAGGAAATATTCAACATTATAGTTGACAATAATAATGCTTAGTTGATATGTTGTTGTATTTTGGCTCAAGTCAATTATCGTTTTGCAATACAAGATATCTCAATAGGAACATCTAAGGGGAGTCTTCTTACTTCAACGGTCTCTCTAGCGGGGTAGGGAGGGTTAAAGTAATTAGAGTATATTTCATTGACTTCATTGAAGTTGTTTAGATCATCAAGGAAAATACTGGTTTTAATAACATTGTCAAAAGACATGTTAACTTCATTTAAAAGGTTTTGAATATTCTTCATTACCTGATGTGTTGCTTCTTGAATATTTGAAGTTTTCATGTTTCCGGAAAACGGGTCGATAGGGATTTGTCCCGAAATATATAAAGTGTCATCTAAAAGAATAGCTTGGCTGTATGGTCCAATTGGTTCAGGAGCTCCGGCTATTTGAATGCTTTTTTTCATAAAGGAATCTTTTTTACAAAAATAATAGACTTTTTGAGTTTCTTTATAAAAGAAAAAAGCACTATCAAATTTGATAGTGCTTTTTTCTTTTATAAAGAAACTCAAAA
>JALWLM010000510.1 GCA_027084145.1 Crocinitomicaceae bacterium
TCCTCATTAACAGATGTTATCTCAAGTTCTCCTCTGTCTGAAGGCTTTATTTTTTTTGCTATATCAACAGCTTCCCTGTCGTAAAAATACATTCCAACAACAGCAAAATTTGATTTGGGTTTTTCCGGTTTCTCCTCAAGAGACAAAACATTTCCTTTTTCGTCAAACTCCACAACTCCAAATCTTTCTGGATCTTTCACAGCATACCCAAAAACATAGGCACCCCCGTTTTCCTGAATATCCTTTCTTGCCTGATCCATAATCTTCACCAAATCATGACCGAAAAATACATTATCTCCAAGCATATAACAGATATTGTCGTTTCCTATGAAATCTTCAGACAGTATAAGCCCTTCTGCAAGACCGTTAGGTCTTTCCTGTATCTGATATTTTATGTTCATTCCAAGATGAGAGCCGTCTTTAAATAGTTTTTGAAAATCCTTCAGATCTTCAGGATTTACTATAAATAGAACATCTCTTATCCCAAGAAGCATAACGAGGGACAGGGGATAATAGATCATAGGTTTGTTATAAATAGGGAGAAAATGTTTGTTTGTTGCTATCGTAACCGGATAAAGTCTTGTTCCACTTCCACCTGCAAGGATTACAGCTTTCATTCGTGCCCTTCTAACCTATTATATTTGTCATCAAACCTTAATATATCATCTTCTTCCACATATTCGCCAACTTGAACTTCTATTAGTTCTAAAGGTATCTTACCTGGATTTATAAGTCTATGTTTTGTTGATTTTGGAACATAAATACTTTCGTTCTCATGGAGAAAGTATTCCTTTAAATTTCCTTTTTGGTTTTCTAATATCACTTTTGCCGTTCCTTTTACAACTATCCAATGTTCACTTCTATGGTAATGCATTTGAAGACTTAAAGCTTCTCCTGGTTGTACTGTTATTTTCTTTATTCTATATCTTTCTCCCTTTTCAAGCTCTGTATAACTTCCCCAAGGTCTATAAACTGTTGTATGTAATTCTGTTAAACGTTTTGTTTTTGGGTTTTCTTTTAAAATTTTTACTAAATCCTTGACTTTCTGTCCTTTGCCTTTTTTTGCTACAAGAACAGTATCAGGAGTTTCTATTATAAGCATATCTTCTACTCCTACTGTCGCAACAAGCCTTTCCTTTCCTATTATAAGTGAATTTTTAGTATTTATGTCTATAACATTTCCTATTTTGACATTATGGTTTTTATCTTTATCTAAAACTTCATAAAGACTATCCCATGAACCAACATCAGACCATATAATATCCATAGGTAAAACAACAGTTTTATCGGTTTTTTCCATTACAGCATAATCAATAGATATATCAGGCATTTCTTCAAAATTCATTACTATTTCTTCAAAAGTCTTATTATCTATCAAATTAAAAATTCCAGGAGCATACTTTTCAAACTCTTCAAGAATAGTTTTGATACTAAAAACGAATATACCGCTGTTCCAGAAATAGTTCCCTGAAATAAGGTATTTTTGTGCTGTTTCCAAATCTGGTTTTTCATGAAACCTTTTAACAAAATAGCCTTCATTTATAGGATTTTCTAAATCAGCCTCTATATAACCATATCCTGTTTCTGGGTTTGAAGGATTTACTCCAAATGTAACTATATAACCTTTTTTTGCGATTTTTTCCGCCTGTTTTATATATTCAACGAATTTTTCGTCTGGAGAAATAATATGATCTGAAGGAGATGCAAATAAAATTTCATCTTCATTTACATTTAATTTCTCAAGGATATATTTAGTGGCTAATGCTATAGCTGGAGCAGTATTTTTACTAACAGGTTCAAGTATTATATTTGGCTGATTTTTATCTGCGATACTACTTAGCTGATTTTTAACGTGGAACTGATAATCGTTATTTGCAACGACAATAATATCTTCTGCATTTTTTAAAGCTTTCAAATTCCTTTTAACAGTTTTTTGAAATAAGCTCTCTTCACTTCCTAAATTTAAAAACTGTTTTGGAAATTTTTTTCTTGAGAGTGGGAATAATCTTGTTCCACTTCCTCCGGCTAATATTATTGATTTCATCTTTCCTCTTAATCTCATTATATTATATATTTT
>JALWLM010000511.1 GCA_027084145.1 Crocinitomicaceae bacterium
GATTTATGTCATCAAAAGATGGCACGATTTTTATGTCGTTTAAATGAGTATTAACAAAAAAAAAAGGAAAAATGAAAAAAATATTAGCAATTTTAGTGATGTTTATTTCACTATCAGGATTTTCACAGTATTGTTCCGGTGAATGGATAACCATTGATGATAAAACAGGGAAAAAGAAATCAATTGTAAAGCTGTACAAAAAAGATAAGCGTTTGTATGGTAAAATTATTTATCTCTATCCTAGAAAAGGAAGAGAGCCTAATGCAGTCTGTAAAAAATGTCCGGATGACAGAAAAAATAAACCGTTAGTAGGGTTGCAAATTATTAGAAATTGTAAATGGAATGGAGAAGAATGGGAAGATGGAACAATCATTGACCCTGAAAACGGGAAAATTTATGATGTGAAAATATGGTTGGATGAAGATAATCCCGATATTTTACATGTTAGAGGATATGTAGGACCGTTTTTTAGAACACAAACTTGGAAACGTAAAAAATAGTAAAACAGATAATAGATAAAAAAAAAAACAGTCGCATCGATAAGATACGGCTGTTTTTTTATTTCAGCATTGAAATGCTTCGGTTTAATGCTTTAATGAAAACATCGACTTCTTCAAAAGTATTATAGAAAGCAAAAGAAGCACGGATGGTTCCGGGTATGTTATAAAAATCCATAATAGGTTGTGTACAATGATGTCCTGTACGAACAGCAATACCTTGTTTGTCTAATAAAGTTCCTATGTCAAAAGGGTGAATACTGTCAATCACAAAAGAAACAACACTGGTTTTATTTTGGCTCTTACCAATAATACGAGCACCTTCTATAGCTTCTATTTTTTCTTGCGCATACTCTTGAAGCTCTCTTTCATACTTTGAGATGGCATCCAAATCAAGTGTTTTCAGAAATTCAAAAGCGGTACCAAGTGCTATACCTCCTGCAATATGAGGTGTTCCTGCTTCAAATTTATGCGGTAATTCATTGTAGGTTGTAAGCTCAAAACTAACTTTTTCAATCATATCACCTCCCCCTTGATAAGGAGGCATTGCATCTAGTAATTCTTTTTTCCCATATAATATTCCAACACCTGTCGGACCAAAAACTTTGTGACCTGAAAAAGCAAAGAAATCACAATCTAAATCTTGAACGTCAATCTTTAAGTGTTGAATACTTTGAGCTCCGTCAATCAACACTTTAGCACCTTTGGAATGAGCTAACCGGATTATTTCTTTGATCGGATTAATCGTCCCCAATGTATTGGAAATATGTGTAACGGAAACCAGTTTGGTTTTATCGCTAAGTAATTTCTTATATGCATCTATTAAAAGCTCTCCCTGTTGATTGATAGGAATAACTTTTAAGACACATTTTTTGCGTTCACAAAGCATTTGCCAAGGAACAATGTTCGAATGGTGTTCCATCGCAGAAATAATAATCTCATCTCCTTCATTGAGTAATTCTCCAAAAGAAAAAGCAACGAGGTTGATGCTGTCCGTAGTTCCTTTTGTAAATAAAACTTGAGCATTCGTTTCAGCATTGATATATTGTTGAATCGTTTTTCGTGCCTCTTCATATTGCTCGGTTGCCAATTGACTCAAATAATGAACACCTCGATGAATATTGGAATTATCTTTTAAGTAATATTGCTGAATTTTATCAATAACTACTTTGGGTTTTTGTGAGGTAGCACCATTATCGAAATAAATCAGTGGTTTACCGTAAACCTCTTGATTTAATGTAGGAAATTCTTTCCTGATTTCTTTGGGATCAAACATACAAAAGTGTTTTTAACAAAGGTAAAATAATTCTTATTTTGAATTATTCTAAACAGCTTTTTTTATTGTAACATAAGCGACATAAGAAATTGGATTTTAAAGCTTTTTCAGACCAATCCGTTTACGGGAAGCATCCACTTCAATGACCTTAACGCGAACATGTTCATCGATGGAAATAACAGTTGAAGGATCTTCCACATAAGTGTCCGAAAGATTGGATTTATGAATTAATCCGTTTTCTTTAATGCCGATATTGACAAAGGCACCGAAATTCGTCACGTTGGTAACAATTCCATTGACTTCCATGCCGGGAATGAGATCTTCTATTCCTTTGATTCGGTGATCAAATTCAAGAATCTTACTTTTTCCTCTGGGGTCCAATCCGGGTTTCTTTAATTCTTTGATAACATCATCAAATGTAAAATGATCATAATGAGAAAAATCATCGTATTTGACTTCCGAAAGTATTTGTTCATTACCTATCAAATCAATGATGTTTACTTGATATTTTTGGGCAATTTCTTCGACTAAAGCATAACTTTCAGGATGTACGGCAGAATTATCCAAGGGATGGTCTCCGTTCTTGATTCTAAGAAATCCTGCACATTGTTCAAAAGCTTTATTCCCTAATCGTTTGACTTTCTTTAATTCCATTCGATAATGGAAAGGACCATTTTCTTTTCTATATTCAACGATGTTTTTTGCAAGCGTTTCCCCTAAACCGGAAACATATTTTAAAAGATACTCTGATGCGGTATTAAGGTCAACACCAACTGAATTAACGGCCGAAATCACAACATCATCTAAGGCTTCTTTTAATCGAGTTTGATTGACTTCGTGTTGATATTGTCCAACACCAATAGATTTAGGGTCTATTTTAACCAATTCCGCAAGCGGATCCATTAATCTTCTTCCAATTGAAACTGCTCCTCTTACCGTGACGTCATAATTTGGAAACTCTTTTCTGGCAATAGGACTTGCCGAATAAATCGAAGCTCCGTCTTCACGAACAACAAAAACTTCAACTTCTTTAGAAAATCGAATATGTTTGATGAGTTGTTCGGTTTCTCTTCCTGCCGTTCCATCGCCAATTGCAATCGTATCAATATGATAAGTTTCAACTAATTGAGCTATTTTAGATTTTGCTTTGCTCGCTTCTTTTTGTGGAGGATGAGGAAAGATCGTGGTGTTATGAAGTAAGTTCCCTTGTTCATCCAAACAAACAACTTTGCAACCGGTTCGAAAGCCCGGGTCTATAGCCAGAATACGTTTTGCCCCTAAAGGGGGAGCAAGTAACAGTTTGGTTAAATTTTTTGAAAAAACTTGAATAGCATCAGTATCGGCTTTGTCTTTTGCTTTAGATAGAACTTCGTTTTCGAGAGAAGGGCGAAGTAAACGTTTGTAAGTATCTTCACAAGTATCTTCGATGATATGAGAGCATTCATTATTGGTTTTCACAAAAAAACGTTTTATGGTTTCGATAGCCCTTGCTTCATCAGGGCGTGCTTTAATTGAAAGTAAACCCTCTCTGTTGGCTCTGTAAATTGCCAAAAAACGATGAGATGGACAATGTTTGAGTGCTCCTGAATAATCAAAATAGTCTTTGTATTTCTCGGCTTCTTTTTCTTTTCCTTTGACTACTTTCGTGGTAAGTGTTGCATGTTTTTCAAAGCTTTCTCTGAGTCTTGCTCTTAGATTGGGTGTTTCATTCATCCATTCGGCAATAATATCTTTGGCTCCTTTGATGGCTTCCTCTTCATTTTCAACCTCTTTGCCTACAAAACGGTAAGCCATTTGGAAAGGATCGCCATTCGGCTGACTCATCAAAATTTTAGCTAAAGGCTCCAATCCTTTCTTTTTCGCTTTTTCTCCTCGTGTTAATTTCTTTTGTTTAAACGGAAGATATAGGTCTTCCAATTCATTTAAATCATAAACGGTGTTAATTTTGTTTTTTAAAGTGTCCGATAATTTTCCTTGTTCCTCGATACTCTTGAGAATACTTTCTTTTCGTTGTTGTATTTCATTAAAAGATTTCGATAAATCACGAATTAGGGCGATTTCCAACTCGTCTAATCCTCCTGTTCTTTCTTTTCGGTATCTTGAAATAAATGGAATTGTAGCCCCATCTTCCAGTAATTCAATGACGTTTTGTATCGCGCTTTCTTTGAGCGTTGTATTTTTTTGGATAAACTCAACTTTATTCATAGCCGTAAAGGTAAGCATCAATTTTTTAGTAACAAATACAAGTAAATATTTCCTTTTTGAATAGAAGATAACTAACTTTAATCATCTTAATAATAATTCTAAATGGAACTACTAAAAGATTTAAAAGTCATTGACTTGAGTACAGTATTGGCAGGTCCTTCGGTGGGAATGTATTTTGCAGAATTGGGCGCAGAAGTCATTAAAATAGAACACCCTTTATATGGCGATGTGACTCGCAGTTGGAAATTACCGTCGGAAGATAAAAACACAAGTGTATCCGCCTATTTTTCAAGTGTAAATTACAAGAAAAAATATCTCAAATTGGATTTAAAAAAAACGGAAGATTATCGTCAATTTGAAACCTTATTGAAAGATGCCGATATTCTCATTTCTAATTTTAAAAAAGGAGATGATAAAAAGTTGCATATTGAAGATGACTTTTTATTGAAACTCAATCCTCGATTAATTCATGGAAAAATCAATGGTTATGGAGAAGAGAGTGACAGGGTAGCCTATGATTTGATTCTGCAAGCGGAATCCGGTTTTATGTCGATGAATGGCACGAAAGAAAGTGGTCCGGTAAAAATGCCGGTGGCTTTAATCGATGTATTGGCAGCTCATCATTTAAAGGAAGCGATATTATTGGCATTGTATCAACGGGAAAAAACAGGGTTAGGGGGTGTTGTCAGTGTCTCTTTGTATGATGCGGCAATTAGTAGTTTGGTCAATCAGGCATCTAATTATTTAATGAATGACCACATACCACAGCGTATAGGTTCTTTGCATCCGAACATTGCTCCTTACGGAGAAATATTTGAGACAAAAGACAAAGCATTGATTACTTTCGCGATTGGATCGGATACTCATTTTAAAAAATTATGTATGCTTTTGGACTTGGAAGAACTGGTAGAAAGAGAAGCGTTTAAAGACAATCAAAGTAGAGTGAAAAACAGAGGTGAATTGGAAAAACATTTAAAAGAAAAGGTAAAAGAAAAAACTTCGGCAGAATTACTTGAAGCTCTTCGTAAGACCAATGTCCCTGCAGGTAAAATAAAAGATTTAAAAGAAGTATTTGAAGACCAAGAAGCACAAAAACTGGTAAGAGAAGAAATCATTGAGAATAGGGAAACAAAACGGGTCGCATCAGCAATTTTTAAATGGAAGAAATGATTATTCGAAGCCCTCAGACAATAAAAGAATGGGAAGATTATTATGATTTGAGGTTTCAACTTTTAAGAAAACCATGGGGACAACCCAAAGGAAGTGAGCGAACGAAAGAAGACACCTTTGAGAATACTTATCATTTTGCTTGCTTTGACGCAAAAGAAATTGTGGGTGTAGGACGTTTAGATTATATTGAAAGCGATAAAGCACAAATCCGTTTTTTTGCAATTAAAGAAAATAGACAAGGAAAAGGGATTGGGACTTTACTATTGAAAGAAATGGAAAAGTATGCAATAAGTATGAAAATCAATAAAATAATTCTGCAAGCACGTGAAAATGCAGTGTCTTTTTATGAGAAAAACGGTTATCAAAAGCGTAAGAAAACGCATCTTCTTTTTGGAGAAATTCAACATTTTTTAATGGAAAAAGAAGACTTATAGTATTTTTGTTTTATGTGTGGAATAGCAGGTTTTATTGATTTTAATAAAAAGACTACAGTAACTCAGTTACGTAAAATGACCGATGCTTTAATTCATCGAGGTCCCGATGGCTCCGGTTATGAGTTTATCGAAGAAGATCATGCGGTAGTGGGAATAGGGCATCGTCGCTTGTCAATCATTGACTTAACGGAGACGGGAAAACAACCTTTGATTTATTCGGATTGTATGATTTCTTTTAACGGGGAAGTGTACAATTACAAAGAAATTAAAGCAGAATTGATAGAAAAAGGGCATACTTTTAAAGGAAACTCTGATACGGAAGTCATTTTACATGCTTATTTGGAGTGGGGAGAACAATGTTTGAAGAAGATGATAGGGATGTTTGCTTTTGTTATTTTTGACAGAAACAAGAAAGAACTTTTTTGCGTAAGAGATAGAGCAGGAGTCAAACCGTTTTTTTATTACATAAAAGACGGATTATTCCTTTTTGCTTCAGAATTAAAATCTTTTCATCATCATCCGGAATTTGAAAAAGAAATCAATTTAGACGCAGTTGCTGCATTTATGCAATACGGTAATGTTCCAACTCCTCATTGTATTTTTGAAAATACAAGAAAATTAAAACCGGGACATTTTTTTAAAATCTCGTTAAACGATAAAATCACATCATTACAAGATATTACGGAAGTTCAGTATTGGAATGTTTATGATTATTACAATGCGCCATTGTTGGATATATCTTACGCAGAAGCTAAAACGGAGTTAAAAAAAATGTTTCAATCGGCATTTCAATACAGGATGGTGTCGGATGTTCCCTTAGGAATGTTTTTGAGCGGAGGCTTTGATAGTACTTGCGTTACGGCAATGTTGCAAGAAAATAATCCACAGAAGTTAAAAACATTTACAATCGGAGTTCCCGATATCGGATTAAATGAAGCGCCGTTTGCCAAAGAAATAGCTCAACGGCTCGGGACAGAACATTTTGAATTTAATTGTACGGAAAAAGAGGCAATGCAATTGATTCCCGATTTACCATACTTTTATGATGAACCTTTTGCCGATTCCAGTGCAATTCCCACGATGTTAGTGAGTAAAATGGCAAGAGAAGAAGTTACGGTAGCATTAAGTGCTGATGGAGGAGATGAAATTTTTGCAGGATATAATCGTTATGATTATCTGTTGAGATATTCGGAAAAGCTTAGGAAGTTACCAAAGGCAGGAAGAAAACTTTTCTTGGAGTTGATGCAAAGAATACCATCAGATAAAATACCGGTATTACGTAATAAATATAATTTTCATAATCGTTATGAAAAATTGAAATCCATTTTGGCGAATCCGTCAAAAGAAAGTATCATGCTAAGTTTAAGTCAACAGTTTACAAATGAACAAGTACAAAAAATGTTTCAAAAAAATGTTTCAGTGTTAGAAACAAGTTTTGATTCAGATGAATTGAAAAGGAATTCAGATTTAGCTTACATGATGGCGATTGATTATCAGACTTACTTGTTAGATGATATATTGCAAAAAGTAGATCGGGCAACAATGTCTGTTTCATTAGAAGGACGAGAGCCGTTTTTAGACCATCGTATTATTGAGTTTGCCGCAAAACTTCCCGATGATTATAAATATAAAGATGGAATTAAAAAGCGTATTTTAAGAGATATGGTCTATGAGTATATTCCTAAGGAAATGATGGATAGACCGAAAATGGGGTTTGCTATCCCTATTGCAAGATGGTTACAAGAAGATTTGAGAGAGCTTGTGGAAACATATATCAATCAAAAGCGAATAGAGCAACAAGGTATTTTTAATTGGGATTTTATCTCACGAATCAAAAATGATTTTCTCTTGGGAAAAAAAGAACTCGATTATAAAATTTGGTACATGTTAATGTTTCAAATGTGGTATGATGAATACATTTCTGCTTAATTATTTACCAAAATCTATTCAATGAATGCCGTCAAAATATGACTTGAAAAATGAAAAGAAAGTTAAAACTGACTTATACCTGAATACAAAAAAATGTTACATCATCAGTAGAGGGAGTATCCTTTTTCCAATCTAAGAAAAAATCATACAATATCGTTTTGTGCTTTTCGAAAGGTTTATTTTGCAAGCTTAAAAGAAGCTGTTCTACTCCCTTTCTTTTGAACTTTACATATCTTTTCTTTTCCTCACTATATCCAAACTGATCATTAATTCCATCTGTAAACAAGTATATATTATCTCCTTCTTCTACTTTTATTGTATGTAATTCGAAAGGAATTTCTTCTGGGTAATGCCCTACTGGGTTACGAGTTCCTTTATATTTTAGCAACTTTCCTCTTCTAGCTATGTATAAATCTAGATTTGCTCCTGAGAACATCAACTCTTTTCTTTCCTCATCGTATCGACATACACTCAAATCGAGCATGTCGTTTAGTGCAGTATCTTCGTTTGTTGCAAATCTCATTTTTGATTTTAAACGCATTACTTCTAAAATCCTTTCGGGAGTTAACCCCGGCATATCAAACAAGATCTGTGTAACTGCTTCTATTGACATTGCAGAAAGAAATCCTCCTGGAATACCATGTCCTGTACAATCACCTATACCAAAATATTTGTATTCTACACCTTCTTTATTTATTTTATGAGCAAAATAAAAGTCACCACTGACAACATCTTTAGGAAGATAGATAAAATAGGATTTGTTGAACAATTTATCGAGAGTTTTTTGGTTAGGTAACAATGATGATTGCAATAACGTTGCATAATTTAAACTATCGGTTAAATCTTTTAGAGTAGAAGCAATAATTGTTTTTTGTTCTTCAATTTGTTTCATGTCTTTCTCTGCTTGAATTCTTCTGGCCAAAAGTTCAGCTATTCCTTCCAAATATTCCTCTACCAAGCTATTAAAAGGTGTATCAGCTTTTATATAAGTATTCAGAACACCCAGTACTTCATTTCCTTTCTTTATGGGGACAACATAATGTCCGTGTGGGGTCATTCCATCCGGAATAATATTGTGCTTATGATCAACGTTATTACAAAATATATTTTCTTTACTTTGTAATACTTTACCACATAGACATTGGCCTTCTTTTACTATCGCACAACTTTTTTCTAAAATTTTAGCATTTTTTTGAGCTACCAATTCTAAATCTCCATTCGAATTTTTTATAAAAAGAACCCCTTTTTTATCCAATTTGATTTATTTCCAAATCATAGCGTGAAGTGATTTTCAAAATTTTAAAGAGATTAGCATGAAATTCTAACTGAATATTTTTCTTTGATAGGGCTATTGATTTTTGAGCCAGAGTAAATTCGGCTTGTTTTCTTTGTGCTATCGTATCTAAATTAACTATCTGAAGTAGTAGAATGCTCATAAAAATGGTAATGAAAAAGAAGGACAAAAAAAGCAATAATAAAGGATAATAGACAGCTCCATTAGGTAAATGTTCTAAATCTATTCCCCAAAAGCGATGAATATAATCGAAAAGTATGACAGGTAATAAAGACCATGATAAAGAAATAATTGTCTTTTTTTTATGTTTTACACCAAAGAAGATAATAGGTACAAAAAGTAATAACATCGACAAAACCCTTGGTGTAATAT
>JALWLM010000512.1 GCA_027084145.1 Crocinitomicaceae bacterium
TCCTATGTTGAATATTAATTCTAATAACTTCATATTACAAATTTAACATTATGATTATCTTTATCGAAAAAATAAAAAAATGAAAAAGTATTTTTTAATTCCCCTTTTCTCCATTCTTAATTTTTTACATCTTTCGGCAGAAGAAGGTATGCTTATCCCATCGTTAATACAAGCATTTGAAGATGATATGCGTGCAATGGGAATGAAGTTATCGGCTGAAGATATTTATGCGGTAAATCATTCTAGTTTAAAAGATGCTATTCTTCATTTTGGAGGTGGTTGTACAGCCGAGTTAGTCTCTTCACAAGGTTTGTTATTAACAAATCATCACTGTGGTTTTTCACAAATTCAATCACATTCTTCTTTAGAAAATGATTATTTGAAATATGGATTTTGGGCAAAAAACAAAAAAGAGGAGCTTAAAAATCCCGGTTTAACAGCATCGAGAGTAGTTCGTATTCAAGAAGTAACAAAGGATGTACTTTTTGGAACCAAAGGGATGGATAAAGAGGAGGCGATGAAAAAAATGGAAGAGAATATTGGAAAATTAATTAAAGATGCGATGAAAGGAAATCATTATATAGCAGATGTGCAGGCGTTTAATTACGGGAATCAATACTTTTTAATTGTTAAGGAGAAATTTTTAGATATTCGTTTGGTTGGAGCGCCACCAAGTTCTATAGGAAAGTTTGGAGGAGATACGGATAACTGGGTATGGCCAAGACATACAGGGGACTTCTCTGTGTTTAGAGTTTATGTTGGGAAAGACAATAAACCGGCAGAAATTAGTGATAACAATGTACCTTATCAACCAATTCACTATTTACCGGTTTCATTAAAAGATAGAAAACCAGGAGAATTTACAATGGTTTATGGTTTTCCCGGAACAACCGAGCAACATCTTTCTTCAGAACATTTACGTTTTATAATGGATAAAGAACGTCCGGCCCGAATAAAGATGAGAGATAAATCTTTGAGTGTTATCAATGCAGCAATGCGTTCATCAGATGCTTTGAGAATAAAATATGCATCTAAACAAGCAAGAATAGCAAATGGTTGGAAAAAATGGATTGGACAAATAGGAGGTTTAAAAACGGTCAATGCGATTCAAATTAAGTTGGATAGAGAGCGAAGATATAATCAAATGGCTAATACAAAACCTGAATGGAAAAATAAATATGCCGGGATTATTAAAGAAATGAACGACTTGGTTAAGAAATACCAAGATGCAGAATTTGGTTATTCTATGGCAATAGAATATTTATTTGTTGGGCCTGAAATTTTCAAGCAAGCAAGAGGTTTAAATCGTTTTCTTAAAAATTATGAAAACTATAAAGAGGCGGGAACATTAGAAAAAGAAATTGAAAATTATAAGAAAGGGTTAGAAGGTTTTTTTAAAGACTATGATGCAAACGTAGATAAGCAAATTTTTGTATTGTTGACCGAAGAGTATGTGAAGCAAATAAGTAAAGAAAATTTACCTGACATCTTAAAAGAAAAATCAGCACAAGAATTAGCGGATAAGATTTATAAGAAATCAATATTAGTTAATAAAGAACGCTACTTTAAGTTTTTAGATCGATTAAAAAAGAACTCATATAAGAAGTTAAAAAAGAAAGATTTAGGTTTTATTGTATGGGATAAAACTTTTTATACGTTTGTTGATAAAGTACTTCCTGATGCAAGGGCGTTTACTTCAAAAATGAATGAATTGCTCAAAATATATGTTGCGGGAAAGATGGAGATGTTTCCTAATGACAAGCATTGGCCGGATGCAAATTCTACATTGAGAATTACTTATGGAAAATTGGAGGGGTCGGCACCTCATGATGGAATGGTCTATTTAGAGCATACCACCTTAAAAGGAATTATAGCTAAGAATAATACAGGGAATCCTGATTATGAATTATTACCTAGAATGAAAGAACTAGCAGAAAAAAAAGAGTATGGGCAATATGCTCAAGATGGAGAATTATGGGTTTGTTTTACAGGTTCTAATCACACAACAGGAGGGAATTCAGGATCACCTGTAATAGATGCGGAAGGAAATCTTATGGGATTAAATTTTGACAGAACATGGGAGAGTACGATGAGTGACTTTATGTTTGATACTTCCCGTTGTCGAAATATTACCGTAGATATCCATTATGTCTTATGGGTTATGGATGTATATGCAGGAGCAAAACATTTAGTAGATGAAATGACAATTGTTCGATGATAAGAATATTAAGACGAAAAAAAACTCCCTGAAAAACAGGGAGTTTTTTATGTTCAGTTATTAAACATTGTTAAATATGTAAAGCTCTTTTTTCCGTAGCATCTAAAGCCGCTTCTTTAACAGCTTCTGAGTAAGTTGGATGAGGATGGCAGATTCGAGCAATGTCTTCAGCTGATGCTCTGTATTCCATTGCAACAACAGCTTCCATAATTAAATCTGCCGCTCTTGGTGCAATCATGTGAACACCCAGTACTTCATCAGTGTTTTTATCTGCTATTATTTTGACTAAACCGAGGACGTCCATACTGGCTCTGGCTCTTCCCAAAGCTTTAATCGGAAATTGTCCTACTTTTATTTCTATTCCTGCTTCTTTCAACTCTTCTTCGGTTTTTCCTACAGCTGCAACTTCCGGCCAAGTATAAACTACTCCGGGAATTAAATCATAATTAATATGAGGTTTTTGCCCTGCTAATAGTTCTGCAACAAAAACACCTTCTTCCTCAGCTTTATGTGCTAACATGGCTCCACGGATAACATCCCCGATAGCATAAATGTTAGGAACAGAAGTTTGTAGGTTTTCATTGACTTCAATTTGCCCTCTTTTGTTTATTTTAATTCCTACATTTTCTAACCCTAAACCATCAGTATAAGGTTTTCTACCTACGGCAACTAAACAATAATCGGCATTGAAAGTGATTTCTTTATTTTTTTTGTCAAGTGCAATTAATTGAACACCTTTTCCGGTATTTGTTACTTTTTGAACTTTGTGCTGAAGATGGAATTTAAATCCTTCTTTTTTTAGAACTTTTGTCAATTCTTTTGATATTGTTTTATCCATTGTAGGGATAATTCTGTCAGCAAATTCAACAACTTCAACCTTTGTTCCTAAACGGTTAAAAACAGAGCCTAACTCTAAACCGATGACACCTCCGCCAATGACTAATAGTTTTTTAGGCACTTCGGTCATATTAAGAGCTTCAGTAGAAGTAATGATACGGTCTTTGTCCGGTTCCATTCCGGGAAAGAAATTGGGTTTTGATCCTGTTGCTAAAATGACATTTTTTGTTTTTAGCATCTTTTCTTTTCCTTCTAAGTCAGTTACTTTTATTGTTGTGGAATCAACAAGAGAACCTGTAGCGTGAAAGACTTCAACTTTATTTTTATTCATTAGATATTTTATACCGTCACAAGTTTGTGAAACGACTTTATTTTTTCGTTCCACCATTTGTTTTAAGTCTGCTTTTAATGAAGACAACTTAATGCCGTGTTCTTCGAAATTATGCTTTGCATTATAAAAATGTTCAGAGGAATCCAATAAAGCTTTAGAAGGAATACATCCAACATTTAAACAAGTACCTCCAAGTGTATTGTATTTTTCGATAATAGCAGTCTTCATACCCAACTGAGCACAGCGAATAGCCGAAACGTATCCTCCCGGTCCGGAACCTATAATTATTACATCAAAATCGTTCATAATATTTTTGTTTTTAGTGAAACAAAGTTAATTCTTTCCAATAAAATGAAGTTTATTCCTCCTACTTATTTTTGAAATAAAAAAAGCCTCACATTTGTGAGGCTTTTAAAAATATTGATTTAGTGGGTTATAAAACGACTACTTTACGTACTGTTCTATTTCCATTTACATTGACTTCTACAAAATAGCATCCGGAAGCAAGGTTGTTTGTTCCTGTTAATTCTCTTGTTACTTGAGTATTTGTAGCTTTAACAGTTTCAGTTGTTACAACTTTTCCTTGAGCATTTCGAACAGTGAAAGTTACATCCGTATTTTGTCCCATGTAAGAAATGTTTATTCCCGTACCATTAGCAACAGGATTAGGATATACATTCAAATCCATCATTGAAATGACTTCGTTAGTTAAACTTAATGTTCCATCTACAAAGAAGTCGTCAACATATAAGTTAGAAGAATAGTCAGATGCCTCAAATACAATTTTAAACATTACTTTATCATCAGAAGATGAAGTGTTGTATGGGAATGAAACTTCAGTCCATTGAGCGTTAGTTGTAGGAACGTAATCTGAACTTCCGGCAAAACCTCCCGTAACAATTTGAGAAGGTAAAATTGTTTTTCTCAATTGCCATGTTTCTCCACAATCTTTAGAAGAGTAAACTTTTAATGTCTCCGTAAGTTGTTGTGAAGTTGTAGCATTTGTTGCATAAGAATATTTAAACTTAACGGTTACATTGGTCGTATATCTTAAATCAAAAGACGGTGTTAATAATTCATCTTTTGATAAACCTAATCGATCATAATAAAAATAATCATTTGTAAATAAAGGCGCTCCTGTAATATCTTTCCATATATTTAATTTGAAGCATTTGGAGTTGTTATACCCTCCTGAATTAACAACTTGGAATTTCGCATGATTGTTTTCAATATTATTTTGTTGGAACCAGTTTACATAATCATCTTCCATATCCAATTGTTTAGGACCGTTAAAGTCAGCCCAGTTTCCACGAACATAAATTTGTTTTGAAATTTCTCCTGTTCCTGCTGAGTTTGTTGCTTTTAGTGTTACTGTTTTCCATCCCGGAGATGTAAACGAAACCGTTGGGTTTTGTGAAGTTGATGTAGCAGGACTTCCGTCTTGGAAAGTCCACTCCCAGCTATCAATAACAGCATTACTTGAGAAATCTTTAAAAGTTACATTCGCCCCCTCACAAACAGAAAAAGAAGGTAGTTGGAAATCAGCTATTGGTGTACAAAGAGGAACAGTAAGCGGATCAGTAGGGTCTTGAGGAAGTAATAAATCTTTAACTCCCGTAGCGATTAAAGTTGAATCTTGCCAAATAACATTTCTTTGACCTGCAATACCATTTAGAGCGTTGTGCATTACACTGATTTGTCCCGGTGTAAAGTGTCGATCACAATAAGAATAGTCCATGTAATTTTGAACATCTTCGACAATAGTAGTATCGCACATCATTCCCGTTGCTTTTTGGGCAGCTAGTGTTAAGGGGCAATTACCCGGGTTATGACCTCTTGTAACAGGTGTGTCAGCCACTCCGTCGTCTCCACAAGCAACTTCAGGTTGATTCGTAGAACCCCATACGTGAGAGACATTCAGGTAGTGTGCGATTTCATGAGAAATCGTTGATTCGTTAAATGGGGAACTTGTTCCTATGCTTCCTACATAAGTATGATTGGAAACAATTCCATCCATCCAAAAGCCATTTCCATCAGTAGAAGGTGGCTTAAGAGCATAAGCAGCAGCTCCAGGTTGGCCAACCACTTTTACAACCCAGATATTTAAATATTTAGATCTATCCCATTGTTGAATTTTTGAATAAGCATCTCCTATACGTGTCTCGTGAGAATTAATATAATGGATCCCATTCGTACAGTTACCTTGAGGATCAATAGCTGCTAATTTGAATTCGATTCTACCGTTCCCGATTAAATTTTGAAATTCAGGAATGACATCTACAGAATCCGGATCTTTAGCGTTGTATTCTTCATTTAGAACTCTCATAACATCATAGATTTGAGACTCATCAATACGCTCTGTTCCGTATTCGTGTAGCACATGAAACACAACAGGGATTGTGTATAAGGCAGCTCCCTTTTCTATATTTTGAGCACTATTCATACTGTTTAGTAATAACAGTTGAGCTTCTTGATATTCCTGTGCGTGTTGTCTTAACTCAGGGTACATTTGATAGACTTCTTCGGTAGCACCATGTATGCCACAATAATGTTTACTTTTCTGAGCAAACGTCATCGAACCTGTTAGAAGGAATAGGAACGAAATAGATACAATTTTTTTCATATTAAATTTTAATTAAATAAAATTAAAAATAATTTTAGCAGCGTAAAGTTATAAAAATAAATGTTACTGCAATGGTCTTACTTTACAAAAATACAATGAAAAATATAAAGAATTAAAAAAATAAGTATAAAATTCCAATGAAAATATACAGGTCTAAAGCTGTGTTTTTTTATTTTACTAAAGACCTTTAAAAATTAAAACAAATGTTTTTCAGCATGATAAGATGAACGAACCAAAGGTCCGCTTTCAACATATTTGAATCCCATTTTTAGTCCTATTTCCTTATACTCTTTAAAACGTTGTGGTGTTACAAATTCAGCTACAGGCAAATGTTTTGGAGTCGGTTGCAAATATTGTCCTAATGTAACAATATCTACTTGAACAGATCGAAGATCTTCAAGTGTCTCTATAATTTCTTCATGTGTTTCTCCTAACCCGAGCATAATACCGGATTTTGTTTTCATTCCTCCTTTTTTTAGACGGAAGAGAACTTCAAGACTACGATCATATTTTGCTTGAATACGAACTTCTTTAGTTAAGCGTCTTACTGTTTCTAGATTATGGCTTACAATTTCAGGAGCAACATCAATAATGTTTTGTAAATTTTCCCATTTTCCTCCAAAGTCGGGGATGAGCGTTTCCATTGTTGTTTCCGGAGATATTTTCCGTACAGCTCGAACGGTTTCTGCCCAAATAAGTGAACCTCCATCAGGTAAATCGTCTCTATCTACAGATGTGATAACCGCATGTTTTACTCCCATTTTAAGAACGCTATCAGCGATTTTCATAGGTTCTTCTAAATCAGCAGGAAGCGGTTTTCCTGTTTTTACAGCACAAAATCCACAAGAACGGGTACAAATATTCCCCAAAATCATAAAAGTTGCAGTACCTGCTCCCCAACATTCTCCCATATTCGGACAACTTCCACTTTCACAAATGGTGTGTAATTTATGTTGGTCAACAAGAGTACGTACTTTTTTATAATTTTCTCCCGTAGGAAGCTTTACCCGTAACCATTTCGGTTTTTTAATTTTTACTTTTTCTTTATCTTGATTTTCAATGGGCATATTTTCTATTTTAGAATTCAAGTTGTAAATTAAACGCTACCTTTGTTGTAAAGATGATTACAAAAATAGGTAAAACAAGATTAAAAACGGGAAATGGCAACAAGTAAAGTCGAATATTTAGGAGAATTAAGAACAAAATGTACGCATTTAAAGTCAAATACGGAAATAATTACAGATGCCCCTTTAGATAATCATGGAAAAGGAGAAGCTTTTTCACCTACAGACCTGCTGGCAACTTCGTATGCATCTTGTATGATTACAATTATTGGAATTTATTGTAATAACCATAATATTGATTTTAATGCTTGCGAAGCAACGGTGGAGAAAAAAATGTTAAGTCATCCACGTAGAGTTGGCGGAATAGATATTATTCTTCGTTTTCCCGATTGCACATGGGATAAGGATCTAAAAGCAAAAATTATTAAAGCAGCGGAAAATTGTCCTGTTGCACATTCTATTCACCCTGACATAGAGGTTAATATCTCTTATCATTTTGATTAAAAAGAGAAAAATGGATAAAAGAGAGAAAAGATACGATAACAAGAAGTATTGGAAGAATAAAAAGAACAAAACAAAAGATTTTATTTTTGGTGTTCGCTCTGTGATTGAAGCTGTAAGAGCCAATCGTACGTTGAATAAAATACTCATCCAAAAAGGGATGGACAAAGCACTTTTTTTAGAGCTTAAAGAAGCGTTAAAGGGAAAGGATTTTCCACTTCAATTTGTTCCTGTAGAAAAATTAGATTCATATACGGAAGAAAATCATCAAGGAGTCATTGCTCTTGTTTCTCCTGTGGAATATTATAAAGTAGAAGAAGTTGTAGAAGGGTTATTGGAGGAAGGCAAAAAACCATTCATTCTTGCACTTGACAGAATTACGGATACGCGGAATTTTGGAGCCATTGCGCGAACGGCAGAATGTGAAGGAGTGGATGCCATTTTAATTCCCTCGAAAGGTTCTGCTCAAGTTACTCCTGATGCTATAAAAACATCTGCAGGAGCACTCAATAGGATTAAAGTCTGTAAAACAGATAATTTTAAAGAATCTTTGTTTTATATACAACAATGTGGACTTCGGTTAGTGGCTTGTACGGAGAAATCAAAGACGCCGCTTTATCAAACGAATTTAAGAGGAAGTGTTTGTGTTATTATGGGTTCGGAAGAAGATGGAATAACCTCTGATTTAATTAATTTGGCTGATATATCCTGTAAGATACCTATGAGAGGAAAGATAGCATCTTTAAATGTTAGTGTAGCAACAGGAATGGTTTTATATGAGAAATTAAGACAAGAGTGTTATTAATTTTGAAAAAATAAAAAAGCCTTTCACATTGTGAAAGGCTTTTTTTTAAGTTATGTATAGTAGTTAAATTTTAAGTGTTATCCCTAGAGTAAGATATCCAAATCCGGAATACCCTAACTCCATAAATCCTGCAAAATTCGGTGTAAAATAATACCTTCCACCCACATAAGATCTAAACAATCCGGCTGTTGATGAATATTTTGCTTCTGAAACTCGTTGCTCATAATTACCAGTGGTGTAGTTGTAATCATATACTAGATTTTTTTCTTTCCAACTACTGATAAAAGCACCGGCAATAAGTCCCACGTAAAGATCACCTTTTTCACTTGAGTTTACTTGAAAAATTTCATCAAATAATTTTGAATAGTGAAATTCTCCGACTACTCCGAAAAATGTATATGAATATGTTGATTTATATTTTTCTATAAGCGTTGTGCTATAAATTGGGTTTTCCCATTTATAATATCTTCCATATCTTCCTGCGGCTAACCCTACACTGATGTAATCATTTATTCCATGTTGGAAATTTGCCGTAAGTGGAGGCATAGTCATTCCGGAAGAGTAGTTGTTATAATAATAAAAAGCACTTCCATAGGAATATGTAAAAGGAGATATTCCCACACTCAGCATG
Organism: Crocinitomicaceae bacterium; assembly: GCA_027084145.1. Classification (GTDB taxonomy): domain Bacteria; phylum Bacteroidota; class Bacteroidia; order Flavobacteriales_D; family Crocinitomicaceae; genus UBA4466. The sequence goes on from JALWLM010000512.1 coordinate 9,011, forward strand.
TTTACCCCTTTGTGATACATTGCATTTGTTTCTCCCGTATTGTCTTGGGCAATACTTGTGTTTGTTATTAGAAGAGGCAATAAAAATAAGTTAAAAATTAATTTTTTCATTTGTTCTAAATTTTATGGTTTTTATTCCAGCTAGTAGGGATATCATA
>JALWLM010000513.1 GCA_027084145.1 Crocinitomicaceae bacterium
CCTTTGTTGTTGAAAGATTTTTTACAAGATGCCGAAAATTCTATTTGGGTAGATAGATTCAAAAATTTAAAAAATGCTTGGGAATGGGCACAAGCCCAATGTATTATTAAAGATTTCCTAAACAAAAATAAATTAGCGGATTTGAGTGAGAGGGTTAACCAAATTGATTCTTCTATTAGATCAATTATTGAAAAATTAGCATCACTTTATTCTTGGGAATTTTGTTTTGAAAGATTAACTGATGAACATTGGCCTCATATGGAAGCATGGAAACTGGCAATTAAAAGGTTAGGCAAATCAAGTAAATATGCATCAAGATATAAGCTGGAGGCACAGAAGCATCTAAAAGAATGCCAAGATGCAATACCTGCCTGGGTTATGCCCTTACATAAAATTTGGGATACTTTTGAATCTGGCATTAAATTTTTTGATTTGTTGATTATTGATGAAGCGTCTCAGTGTGGGATTGAAGGAATACCTTTATTTTTATTTGCCCAAAAAATTTTAGTTGTAGGTGATGATAAACAAATTAGCCCTGAATTTGTAGGGATTAATAGGGAAACTGTTCATTTTTTACAGGATAAGTATCTTTCTAATTTTAAATTTAAGGATACATTTAATTTAGAAACTAGTATTTTTGATCATGCAATTTTAAGGTTTAAAAATAAAATTGTGTTACGTGAACATTTCAGATGTATGCCTGAGATAATAAGATATAGTAATGAAATGTGTTATAATGATACGCCTTTGATTCCTTTAAGACAATATGGAAGGGATAGATTAGAGCCACCGTTGAAAAGTGTTTTTGTAAACACAGGATATAGAGAAGGTAAAGGAAATTATGTGATTAATAGGCCTGAAGCTGAAGCTCTCGTTAACAAAATTGTTGAGTTATGTCAATTAGATAGATATAAAGGGAAATCAATGGGAGTTATATCTTTACAAGGCAATGCTCAGGCAAAACTTATAGAAAGAATGCTGTTGGAAAAAATTGGTGCTAGCGAGATAGAGAAACGTGGTTTACTTTGTGGTAATCCTTATAGTTTTCAAGGTGATGAGAGAGATGTTATATTTCTTTCAATGGTGGCGGCACCTAATGAAAGAATAGGCACATTGTCAAAAAGAACAGATATGCAAAGGTTTAATGTAGCAATGAGCAGGGCGAGAGATCAAGTTTGGCTTTTCCATTCTGTTACGTTAGAGGATCTTAGTGATTTAGATTTAAGAAAAAGCCTTTTAGAATTTTTTCTCAACTCAAAACCTAAGAAAATTGGTAATATTCTTGTAGAAGAATTGGAAAAGCAGGCTAAAGAAAGTAATAGAAACATAATAAAACCCCCTGAACCTTTTGATAGTTGGTTTGAAGTAGATGTGTCTCTTGAATTATTAAGAAAAAATTATTATGTTATTCCTCAGTTTAAAGTTGCTGGTAAAAGAATTGATTTAGTGATAGAGGGTAGAATGAGTAAGCTTGCAGTGGAATGTGATGGTGATTATTGGCATGGTGCTGACCAATATGAGGATGACATGAGAAGACAGAGGCAATTAGAGCGATGTGGTTGGACTTTTGTTAGAGTTAGAGAGTCTGAGTTTTATATTGACAAACATAAAATAATTGAAAAAATTGTTAACAAATGTAATGAGTTAAATATATTTCCATTAAATTTTTCTCTGCAAAAAGAACCTGTAGAGGTAATAGAAGATAAAAGCCCTAAAAATAAAATTGAAAATGGAAAAACAGGAAATAAACCAAAAGGGGATTCAACAACAAAAGAGCCAAATATTGATTTTCCAATCGAAAAAAACTATTGGTTTGCATTATCTAAATGGGGGAAAGAAACAAATTTACTTAATCCTAAGGAAAGAAAATTTGCATATGACGTTGGTCGCTTTTTGGCAAATAAAAGAGAATTAACTGTGAAAATGAAAAAATGGGCGCATAGTTTATATTTAAAATCCCAAAAATTGGGTTTTAAAGAAAAACAGTAATTTAGTTTTGTTATTTTCTTATACAAGCAAATAGAACTTTCTGTTAAGTTTTATTTCTCCCGACTCTTTCATCTCTTTTAT
>JALWLM010000514.1 GCA_027084145.1 Crocinitomicaceae bacterium
TTTGTTTTGTTTTTATTGAATCTTTTTCTTGTTAAGAGAACATTTTCTCTTTTTATGAAAGATCTATCAATTTGAAAATCAGATTTTTCCCAAAGTTCCATTATATCTTTTGCAATATCATCACCTTCCTGTGCTGTAAGTTGGTCTTTCAAGATATAAGATTCTCTTGACATTTCTACTGGCTTAGGTTTAGGTTTAGGTCTGCTTGTTCCAAAAATTTTGTCAATTGGACCATCTTCAATTTCTGGAATTGGTTCTGGTGGTGGTGGGTTATATCCTCTTACAAGAGTAAGACATCTACCTTTTTGGTAAACTTTATCTGATTCTTCTGTTGCATTGAATACTCTGTATTCTGTATGTATGATTTCTGCATGAGAACCTGCTCTATGCTGAATAATACTTGCGAAGTTTGCAGCATTTTCTCCAATATTACATGGAAAATTTATTCCAGGATGATTAATGTCTGCTCTTAAATCTGTTCCTGAAAATCTATTTACTCCACTTGGATGAGCATGAATACTGTTTAGTCCTTCAATTCTCCATGTTACAACTCCCATTTCTAATAATTTTTTCATTATTTCAGTATCAGATAATTCGTTGAATTTTTCTTCTGCAAGTTTCATTGCTTTGTTGTTCATATTTGATACGTCTTGTAGGCTAAATTCAACTGATGCTCCAGCAACTTCTTGTGGGTAATTATACATCACAAGAGGAATTGCAATATCCATCATTTGGTCTCCTGCTTCAATTCTTCCAATTGCATTTATATAGTGATGTTGATATTCAACTCTATATTGTCCTGACATTCCACTTTTTTCTTGAAATGTTCTTATTGTTTTTGCATCATGAAGTAATATTGCAAAATTATTTAAATTGATTAAATCAATTATCTTTTTTGTGTTGTTTCTGAATCCCATAACTGTTGCCATCTTTTTTTTCCTTGTGTGTTTTTTTAGAATACTGGATCAAAGTTTTCAAGAGGATCATTCTATACTGATCCATCTTCTGTGCTGCTTTTTTCTTTATTCTTTTTGTTTTTTTTATCAATCTCTACCATATCGCTTGGTGTCAATTCAATCCATGTATCGTTATCAAACCCAAATTCATTATTTGATACAAATACATACGCTAACCCATTTTCCATTATTGCAGTATTTCCTGTTGAATATTTCACCTTAGGATCAAAATCTTGAATTCTAAGAGGCAGATCAATATTCTCAATTTTATCAACAATGTTATATGCGTTAAAAGCTAATATTGGTTCTTTTGATTTTTCACTTCTTTCTCTTGCAATATCTTCTTTCATTTTTTCTCTTAGATATTTTAGATAGTCTTTTTTGGTTCTTGTATTGTCTTCTTCAAGAAACTCAATCATGTTTAAGACTTTATTTTCATTGCCAATCTTTTCTTCTGTAAAAATCTCTATTGCAGAAATTAATGATTTTTGTGCAAATGTTATTGCTCCATTTCTTAATATTTTATTGTTTAGCGGAGATGTTGTATTTGAGTGGTTCAGTGCACTAACTCCTCTTATTGTTTTTGAATTACCACTATGTGTACATATTCTTGAACCTCCAACCATTCCATTTCCAGTAGCTTGACCTATTGGATGAGATATATTTGATGAATACATTGGTGTTATGTTCCAAGCAAGTCCTTTTTTTGAATAGACTGTTCCATAATATGGATATGCAACTCCACTAATGTTTATGATTTGCATTGGTATTAAATAATCGCCATCAGAACTTTCACCATTTGTTAACTTTATTTCGTTTCCATTTTGGTCAACTGTAACTGATTCATAGTTTAATACAAATTCACCAAATTTATTTACGTCTGCATTGAAATTTTTGTTTGTTGTTTTTGTTTTTGTTTCTTTTGAAGATGCAGCAATTACTCCTGCAATTTCTTGTATAAAGTCTGTTTTTTTATCATAATAATAATTGTCTAATACAGTTTCTTCTTTGAATGTAAATAGAGATATTGTCCAGTCTTTTGAATCTAAATCAAAATCTAAACTATCTTTTTTTAGTTCTGTTGCAATAAGAGGGTGAAGTGGATTGAATAC
>JALWLM010000515.1 GCA_027084145.1 Crocinitomicaceae bacterium
CTATTAATACCTTTATTCACAATACTTTACATGTTTTTTATTTATGTACACAGATATTATCAGGGGATAACAAAGTAAAGTAGATACAATATGGCTTATTTTACGGCTATTTTATTTTCTGAACAGCTGTTATTATATCTTTCCCAATAGGTTGTTCAAATATAACTAAATTTAAATGGTGTAAAACAAATAGATTATTTTTCTATGAAATTCAAACTAAAAAACTCAAAAAAAATGATAAAAAGAGTTGCATAGAAAAATATATTAACTAATTTTGTCGGCGCAGAAGGGAGAGATGGCAGAGTGGTCGAATGCACCGGTCTTGAAAACCGGCGTACCGAGAGGTACCCAGGGTTCGAATCCCTGTCTCTCCGCAACAAAAGGCGACATTAACTGTCGCCTTTTTTATTGAAGTTATTTTTTATGAAACGTATAGGTTTACTTTCAGACACACACGGTGATTTAGACTCTAAAATCTACGATTATTTTAAAGATGTAGATGAAATATGGCATGCCGGAGATATTGGTTCTAAAGAAGTTGCAGATCAGTTAGAAGAGTTTAAACCTGTAAGAATCGTTTATGGCAATATCGATGGTCATGAATTGAGGGTTAGATATAAAGAGTATCTTTTTTTTCAATGCGAAAAAGTAAAAGTTCTCCTTACCCATATTGGAGGGAAGCCTGAAAGCTATTATTATAAAAGAGCGAATGAACTAATAAATAAATATCACCCGAATCTTTTTGTTTGCGGACATTCTCACATATGTCTTGTTAAATACGACTCAAAAAAACAAATGCTTTGGATGAATCCGGGCGCTTGTGGCAATAAAGGGTTTCACAAAGTTAAAACGGTTTTACGTTTCTCTATTACAGAGGATAGAATACACGATTTGGAAGTTATAGAGTGGAGTAGGAGAGTATGATTAGGAGTTTTCATCGTTAAATAAAATTATTCTGTTTTTTTTTCGTTATTTCGTAAATTATGAAGTGGTTATTAATTATTATATTGTGGATAACGGCTACCCATTTGTTCTCGCAAATAAAAAATGCCCCATTCCAAGTCTTAAATTTGGCTTATTCGGCAAGAGCTGTTGGTTTAGGAACGGATTTTATTTCTGTCAAAGACAATGACATCAACATGGCAATTGCAAACCCTTCTTTATTAAATGAAGGTATGATGAATCACATCAGTTTTAACACCGCTTTTTTATCAGGAAAAATTAATTACGGAGTCTTATCTTACGGAAGACATATTAATCGTATAGGCAATGCTGCCGGATATATTCAGTATATTAATTACGGAAAGATAAAACGAACTTCGATCACAGGAGAAGAAGAAGGAAGTTTCAATCCAATCGAATTTGTTATCGGAGGGGCTCTTTCTAAAGAAATGAATAAACGATTATCTATTGGAGTGAAAACAAATTTTATTTATTCACAAATGGAACAATACAATTCATTGGGTGCTTCGGTAGATTTTTCAGGTACTTATTTTCATGAAGAAAAAGAGTTTTTAGTAACGATTCTAGCAAAAAATATTGGTTATCAGCTAAAAGGATATACAAAACAAGACAAATCATTGTTACCTGTAGAAATTCAATTAGCGACATCGTATAAACTACCGCATGCTCCTTTTCGTTTTTCATTGTTAGCCCATCATCTTAATCAATGGGATATTACTTATCATGACCCTAATGCAAAACCTGAAATAGATCCATTAACCGGGGATACTATCCCGATAAAAAAAGCAGGATTTATAGAAAAATTGGGGAGACATTTTACCTACCAAGTAGAAATCTTAATATCCAAGAATATTCGTTTGAATGCTGCTTTTGATTATCATCAACGAAAAGAACTGGCTCTGGAAAGTAGACCCGGATTAGCAGGATTCTCTTTTGGCGCCGGATTCTATTTCAGGAAATTTAATTTAATTTATGGTTTTAAAGTTTATTCAAGAGCGGGGTTTAATAATATGATTACATTAACAACCAATTTATCTGAGTGGAAAAAATAAAAAAGTGAAGCCGGGCTCCACTTCTCTTACCTTGTAAAATACAATATTTG
>JALWLM010000516.1 GCA_027084145.1 Crocinitomicaceae bacterium
GGCTTTACGCAATTTGATATATGCAACATAATCCGCATCAGACATTTGTTTTTTAAAGTCTGCGTCGCTTATGTCTCCTGCCATCCAACGGGCTATGAAAGTTTCTTTATTCATTTTTTTAACTATCCCTTTTTATTTACATGCACAAAAAAAGATAGTTAAGTTTGGTAAAATTACCAAAGAAGAACTGGAAATGTCTGTTTATGATAAAGATACATCTGCAGAAGCTGTTGTTTTATTTGATTATGGAGTTTCTGAAATTGAATATTCTTCTGAAAAAGGTTTTGTTTTACAATTTGTAAACCACACCCGAATAAAAATTCTGAAAAAAGAAGGACTGGAATATGCAAATGTAGAAATTCCGCTTAATATTGGTAGAACAAATGTTGGTGAAAAGCTAGGCTCTTTGAAAGCACAAACCTATAATCTTGAAAACAACAAGATTGTTATCAGCAAATTATCAAGGAAAGATGTTTTTGAAGAAGATGCCTCACAACATTTAAAGCTGAAAAAATTTGCACTTCCAAATGTTCGTGTAGGTTCTGTAATTGAATATAAATATACTATTGCTTCAGAGTTTTTTTATATAAAGCCTTGGTATTTTCAGTCTGATATTCCTGTTGTCTGGAGTGAATACCAGACCATTATTCCCGGATATTTTAAGTTTAAACATTTCTTAGGAAATTATCTGTCTCCATACATTCAGGAGACAAGTACATTGTTAGCTCCTTTTCCCGGAGGTGGAGGAACATATCAGTTGAATAAAAAAAGGTATGTTTACAAAGATGTTCCTGCATTCAGAAATGAGGATTATATTACAACTCCCAAAGATTATCTTGCTAAAATAGAGTTTGAGCATTTATCGACAGAAATACCAGGAAAAGGAATTGAGACCTATACAAGCAGCTGGGGAGAAATTTGTAATAAATTAATGGTGCGGGAGGATTTTGGTGGTGCTTTGAATCGTTCTGGTATTGTTAAAGATTTAGCACTGTTAGTTAACAATAATAATAAACCGGAACAGAAAATGGTAACTGCATATAATTTACTAAGGAAAAAAATGAAGTGGAACGGCTATTCCGGAATATATGCTGAAACAACTTTAAGAGCAGCCTACAACAAAAATGAAGGAAACACAGCAGAAATAAATCTGTTGTTAGTTAACCTGCTAAGGGCTGTAGGGATAGAGGCTTATCCAACACTTGTAAGTACACGCTCACATGGAAAAATAAATAAGTATTACCCAAAACAATCGAGTTTTAACTATGTTGTAGCCTATGTCAGAATAAATGGCAAACACCTATTCCTTGATGCATCAGATGATTATGTTGCGCCCGGAGAGCTTCCTTATCAATGTTTAAACGGAGAGGGACTGGTTGTTTTACAAGCAAACCCTCAATGGATAAAACTTAGAAGTACAGAAACTTATAAAAAAAGTATATCTGTGCTGATGAAGATAAGTGAAAACGGATTAAAGGCTGATTTAATGAGACGCTCATTCAGTCTTGATGCTCGAAAATTGAGATATAATATCCTGAAAAAAGGAAAAAAAGAGTATATTAAAGAATATACTGATAAACAGGAAGATTGGGACATTAAGGATTATATTATCCAAAACGAAACAGATTTCTCAAAACCGGTAGTTGAAAAAATCAGTATCTCTGAGTTTAGTAATATTGATACGGATGCTGACTTAATATACTTGCCGGCAATTATTGTTGATGATGAAATTACGAACCCTTTTACAAGCGAAGAAAGAAAATATCCTGTGGATTTTGGAGTTCCTATTTCCATAAAATATGTTTTAAATTTTCAGGTACCTGATGGTTTTGAAATAGATGAAACTCCACAGAGCAGTGCTGTAGTTTTACCCGAAAAAGCCGCATTTTTTATATATAAAACTCAAAAGCAAAATAATATGCTACAGATTATTTGTCAGATAAATATTAATCGTACATTGTTCTTACCCGAAGAATACAAACTACTTCACGAATTCTATACTCATGTTACCGAAAAATTAAATGAGCAAATTGTTTTAAAAAAAATATATAATGAAAAATAAGC
>JALWLM010000517.1 GCA_027084145.1 Crocinitomicaceae bacterium
CTTCAGACCCAATGACCAAACATCTTTTTACTTCACCCGATTGGATGAACATATGTGCCTGAATCATTCCTTGTACCCATCCCGGGCATCCGAAAATAATATCATAAGGCACACAAAATTCATTCTTTATTCCTAAGTTATGTTTTACTCTGGAAGCAATACTAGGCACCATTTCCGATTGAATAGACCCATAAGAAACATCACCAAAGTTTTGTGCAACAATAATCATGTCAATACTTTCTCTGTCAATTCCCGAAGATGTTATTGCTCTTTCGGCTGCAATTGTAGCCAAATCCGAACAATTTTGTTCTTTTTTAGCATAACGGCGTTCTTTAATCCCCGTTATTTCTTTGAATTTATCAATGACTTTTTCGTTACTATCCTGAATTTTAGAACCATCATTAAGACAAAAAGGATTACCTATAAAGTCTTTATTCAATATTTTTTCCTCCGGAATAAATGAACCTGTACCTGTGATTACTGTGTTTAACATCTCTTTTAATAATTTAATATGGTATCAAATAGGGGAATGATGTATGATACACATTCACGATATATTTCCAATTATTTTTTTCTCTTTTTCATCTGCTCCATTTGCGCTTTTTGCATAGCTTCTAAACGCTCTTGGAATTTTGATTTTTTCTTTTTACCTCCTGTAGCTGCTGCTTTCGCTTTTCGAGCAGCCATTTTCGCTTTTAGCTTTTCTTCATCAACAAAGAATTTTTTAATCAAAATCATGATTAAAATAGAAACAAGTGTTGATATAAAATAATAATAACTTAATCCCGAAGCATAATTATTGAAAAAGAAAATCATCATAACAGGCATTAAATATATCATGATTTTCATATTAGGCATACCCGGTTGCTGTGGTTGGCTCTGCATGTTTCCACTATTCATAATGGAGTAAATTAATGTAGTTGCCGCCATTAATAAAGCGAATAAACTAACATGGTCTCCATAAGGCCAAACATATACACCAAAATTCCAAATAGAATCATACGAAGATAAATCTTCAGCCCATAAGAAAGCCTTCTGACGCAAATCAAATGTTGAAGGAAAGAAACGGAAAACAGCCAATAAAATAGGCATTTGAATTAACATCGGAACACAACCCGATAAAGGACTGGCACCTGATTCACGATACAATGCCATCATTTCCATTTGTTTTTTCATAGCGTCTTCTTTATTCGGATATTTCTTGTTAATTTCATCAATCTCCGGACGAAGAATACGCATTTTGGCTCCGGAAACATACATTTTCCACTGAATAGGCATCAATGCAAACTTCAAAATAAGTGTCAATATTAATATTGCAATACCTACTTGAAGCCCACGGTCTATTAAAAATTCAAATACCGGTTCGATGACATAAACATTAATCCATCTGAAAATCCCCCAACCATAATTTAATATCTGTTCGTAATCATCATTGTATGCTTTAAGCACATCACTATCATTAGGACCAAAAAACCAATTTAAAGTGACACTTCCATTATTCGTATTTTTAAAATTCAAGTTTAATTTTGCTTTATAATCTTTTAAGTGCGTCCATTCTTTCGGGTGTCCTTCCTCATAAGTAACAATTTCAAATTCAGAACCATCTTTGGCAAAATATTTTTCATGATTAAGGAATGTAGAAAAATAACTTTGTTTAAAACAAACCCAATCAACATTATCTTCAGTTTCTTCTTCATCGGATTTCATTTCACTCAAGTAATCGAAACCTTCTTCTATATATTTGAAACAAATCGTGGAGACACGTCTTTGTTCACTAAACAATCGTTCTGTCTTTCGAAATGATGTTTCTAGGTTTAAGAAAACATTTCTTGGGTCTAACTTTTCTCCAAAACCATTAATGTTTACAGTATAATCAATATCATATGCATTCTTTTTTAACTCATAAGTATATTGAATTTCACCTCCGTTGTCATATTTATAAGTAAAAACGATTTTTTGATCTCCTTTTTTCTCTACATCAAATATTTTTCCTGAAGTAGAAAATAAATCTCCATTGGATAAGGATAGAAGCAGTTCATTTTTAGAATCTCCTTTT
>JALWLM010000518.1 GCA_027084145.1 Crocinitomicaceae bacterium
AAAATAAAAAAAACACCAAAAAAAAGAATAAAAAAATAAATGATATTAGCAGGTGAAAACAAATGTATCATATTATATTTTATTTTCAGTCAACTAAATATCGTATCTTTACGTCTTATTAATGCGTAAATACAAATTAACGCAATTTTTTAGATAAAAATTAGTTAACTGGATTGAATATAAGAAAATTATAAAAATGAGACTTTCTCTAATTGCATTTATTTTATTTTTCACAAATCAAAGCGAACTCTTTTCACAAGATTCTCCTACTGATAAAATTGCCCCTAAATATTCTAATGAATTTTTGTCTATCGGAATAGGTGCTGATGCATTAGGTCTGGGAAATGCTGTTGTTGCCCAAACAGGTGGAAGTTCTTCAGCTTACTGGAATCCCTCAGGGCTGTTAGAAACAAATTCTTGGTTGGAAATCGGGTTAATGCATTCTGAATATTTTGCAGGTATTGCCAAATATGATTATCTCGGACTGGCGCACACTATTGATGAACGAAGCGCAATTGCTTTTTCTCTTATCAGATTTGCTGTAGATGATATCCCTAATACAACACAACTGATTGATAATAATGGTAGAATCGATTACGACCGCATCACATCTTTTACTGCTGCGGATTACGCTTTCTTATTTAGTTATGCCCGAAAAACTTCTATCAAAGGGTTAAACCTCGGAGGATCTTTTAAAATCATACATCGAAGAGTTGGTAACTTTGCTAAATCGTGGGGATTTGGATTAGATGCAGGAATAAAATATCAAACCTCTTCAGAATGGAAATTCGGTTTGATGGCTAGAGATGTTACCTCTACTTTTAATGCATGGGTGTTTACTTTAGACGATGAGACAAAAGAAGTTTTTTTAGCTACCGGAAATCAACTTCCTGAAAACGGATTAGAACTCACATTGCCTCGTTTTATTTTTGCCGGATATAAGAAATTTAACATTGGAGAAAAAGGATTTTATACTTCGATGGAACTCGATGTTGATGTAACAACTGACGGAATGCGAAACACCTTAATTAAGTCCGACCCTTTTTCGATAGACCCTCACTTTGGAATACAAGTTGGCTTCAAACAATTTGTTTCCTTGAGAGCAGGAATTTCTAACTTTCAATACATCAAAGATTTTGATGACCGGAAACAATTAAATTTTCAGCCAAATATCGGAATCGGTCTCAATTTTAGAAATTTTTATTTGGATTATGCATTTACCGATATTGGAGATGCTTCCATTGCTCTTTATTCACATCTTATTTCTCTTAGAATTAAATTAGATAAACCTAATAACTCTACTGAATAAAACATGAATAAAATCATTACTATAATCTTATTTTTAAGTTGTATTTTTCAACCTGTATTCGGTCAAACCTACGGGAATGAATGGATTGATTACAGTCAAAAATATTACTCATTTAAAGTTTATCCACAAAATGTCATCCCTTGGAGGGCAACAGAAACCAGTAATCCTACGGGAATATATCGAATTGACTATCAGACTTTGGTGAATTCCGGTATTCCTGTCCAATCTTTTTCTAGCGAAAATATTCAAATATTTGGTCGGGAAAGAGAAATCCCCCTCTATATTGAAGACGGCGGAGACTCTAGTTTAGATCCCGGAGATTATATTTTATTTGTTACAGAAAGAAATGACGGTTGGCTGGATTCTACCGTTTATGTTAATAAAACCGACATTGGGAATCCTTTTTACAGCTTATACAATGATACCATTGAATATTTTTTTACTTGGAATAACTATAATAACAATTTAAGATATATAGAAGAAAGTAGTGCTAATATTTCAAATTTCACTCCCGAAGAATATGTATTTTATAAACACTGGGTCTCTTATCGATATGAATATCAAGAGGGGGTTCGATTGTCACAAGGTTCGAGTTCTTTCTATACCATTGGAGAAGGATGGGCACACTATAAGTACAATGGCATAGGAGGTTTTAATTTTAACCTTGGAAATAATTATATCTACTATCCTTATCAAAATCCGGGAGCCCCACAAGTAAAATTCAAAGCAATGTCAATCGGGGCGTCAAATGCTACTTATACAGGATTAGGGAATCATCATATAAAATGGACAATAGGACCCAATAATTATGTATTAAAAGATACCGTATGGATTGGATATAAAGGTGTAATATTGACAACGGACTTTCCGGTAACCGAACTACCTTCTTCAGGCTTGAGTAATTTAAAAGCACAAATCATAGATGACCAAGGAGCTACAACCGACTATCAATCTATTTCATATTGGCAATTTGAGTACCCTAGAATTCCTATTTTCGGTTCTCAAGATAAATTTTATTTTGAAGTAGAAAACAATCCGTCCTCCTTTATCCGGATTGATTTAACCAGCACTTTAAGTAATCCTATTGTTTTCGTAGAAGGTGGTGCTACCCCTAAAAAAGTAGAAGTCATTACTTCCGGTAGTACACATCAATTTTTAATATCAAACAATACTAACGGTCAAAGACAACGTGTTTTTGTTCAATCATCTTCTACAATTACAAATGTTGACACATTAATTGCAGTAAACGGAAACGGATTTTTTACAGATTTTTCAACCATGTCTTTAGAAGAAGCACTTCTTATTATTACTCACCCTGCATTACAGTCTGCTTCCGATAATTATATTACATACCGCCAATCACCTCAAGGAGGAGGATATAATGTCATCGACGCCAACATCATCGAATTATATCAACAATTTGGCGGAGGGATAAAGGGGCATATCAATGGTATTAGACGATTTGTCCATTATATTTATAATTTATCCACCAAAAAGCCTGTTGGATTATTATTATTAGGTAAAGGGATTAAACAAGCGACTGTTGGAGGAGTCACGGGAACAAGAAATAACCCCGCTTATTTTGCTCAATCTTTTATTCCTTCTTTTGGAGAACCTGCTTCCGATATATGTATTACCACAGGACTTGAAGGAACTAAAAAGTGGGTTCCATTAGTCCCAACCGGACGTGTTCCCGCGAAAAACGTTACAGAGCTGCAAGAATACCTAAATAAAGTGATTGAATACGAAGAAGAGCAAGATTCCACAGATATTTACAATACCCCGAATAAAGATTGGCAAAAACATATTATCCATTTTGTTGGAGGAGCAAACCCCAATCAACAAATACAATTTAAAAATTATATGGATGCCATGGCAAATATCATCAGCGACAGTCTTTTTGGCGGTACTGTAAAAAGCATCTACAAAACGGATAGTAATCCTTTAACACCTTCTGAATTAAATGAAATTACATCTCGAATTTCAAAAGGTGTAAGTTTAATGAGTTATTTCGGACATTCAACCGGGACATCAAGTGGCTTTGAAATCAATCTCGATGAACCCCAAAACTGGAATAATAATAAGAAATATCCCGTAATGATTGTAAACTCCTGTTACAATGGAAATATTTTTCAAGTCGGGACATCTAAATCGGAGGACTTTGTTTTAATCCCTGACTATGGCGCAATTGCTTATATTGCTTCAGTCAATGTCGGATATGATGTTTATTTGAATATATACTCCAATCGCTTATACAAAGAAATGTCTGCTTATGGTTATGCAAAAACATTATCGGAACAACTTTCAGCGACAATAAATGCTTTGGAAACACCTGTAAATTCGAACAACTTGTATTTGGAAACAACATGTACTCAAATGATTCTAAATGGAGATCCCATGCTAAGATTAAATTGGCATGTCAAACCTGAAATCGAATTATTGGAAGAATATGTTTGGTTTAGCCCTGATGATCCGGATTTGACGGTAGATAGTATTTCCATGCACATTAAGATTAAAAACCTAGGTCACTCTATTACAGACACCATACGAATCGAAGTCATCAGAGATTTTCCTGAATCGGAAATTGATTCTGTTTATCATTTAAAAATTCCAAATCTACATTATGAACGGGAAGTTGTCTTGAAATTTCCATTACAGCCTAATATTAGTTTGGGGATTAATAATTTTACTATTTCTGTTGATTTACCCTCTTTTTATGATGAGGTTTATGATGAAATCGGAAACAATCAGATTACCAAAACTTTATTTTTAGAATTTGACGGTATTATCCCCGTTATTCCGTATAAGTTTGCCGTTATCCCTGATGATAGTGTAACAGTCATGGGATCGACAACCAATCCTATTGCCGATTTCAACACTTATCGATTTGAAATTGACACCATTGATTTTGAAGGGAATCCATCTCCTTTCCATAGGTATGCTTTAGTATCAGGACTTGGTGGAGTGAAAACAGTCAATCCTTCGGATTGGATTTTAACAAGTAACAACACACAAAATCAACTTGTATTAGAAGACAGCGTTGTTTATTTCTGGCGTTGTGTGGTTGATGGAGACACTAACTGGAGAGAAAGTTCATTCCAATACATCCCGAATAAAGTAGGTTGGGGGCAAGATCATTTTTTCCAATTTAAAGACAATGATTTTTCAGCTATTGACTATGACCGAAGTACACGTACCAGAAACTTTATACCGAAAGTAAGTGAATTAACTTGTTTCGTAGAAGGTGCTACCATGGATCCGTTTTCATCTTCTTATACCATTAACGGTATACAACAAGAATATGGAGTATGTACTTATGCACCTATGCTTCATGTCGTTGTTATTGATCCTAACACACATAAGCCTTGGGGAACAAAATGGACAAACTCTACAGGAACTACTTTCAACCCAAATCATGATTTTGGTAATTTTAATAATGAAAGTTCTTGTAGAAACAGAGTCGAAAATTATTTTTTATTCAGAGAAGGAGTGTTACAAGATTTGGAGAATTTTCAAGACATGGTGCTTAATCAAGTCCCTGACGGACATTATTTAATGATATATTCTCCTTTTTACACAAGTTATTCCTCTTGGAATGCTTTGGATTCAGTAGATATGTACGCTACTTTTGCTGCACTTGGTTCAGACAGTATTATTCCGGGACGTCCCGAATATCCTTTTGTTTTCTTTATTAAAAAAGGTGATTTATCATCAAAAATTGAACTCGTAGCACAAACAGACACCGAAAACCTTGATTTACTTGCCTACTTATATGCTTCCGGAGGAGGAGAAGAAGAAACTCCGTATATCGGACCTGTAGCTGAATGGGGTTCCGTACACTGGAAACAAGACCCTATGGAAACTCCAAACACGGACACAACCATACTTTCTATTAAAGTTTATGATGTTGGGAAATCATTCCAATATCAAATAGATACGGCTTTTACGGCAAATGATTCTATTATTGACTTAGCTAATTTCATTGATGCTTCCCAATATCCATACATTCGATTAAAAGTCAATTATAAAGACACCATACAATTAACTCCTGCTCAAGTTGATCGCTTACATGTACTCTACAGCCCTGTTCCGGAAGCCGCTATTGACGGAACAACGGCATATACTTGGTCTGCTATGGGAGACTCTATACAAGAAGGAGAAAATATACAGTTTGCCGTAGATGTAAAAAATATTTTTACAGTGGATATGGATTCCTTACTTATCAACTATTGGGTTGAAGATAAAAATAATGTCATACACCCCATTGCTTATCCTAGACAAGATTCTCTTAGAGTAGGGGAAACATTACGAGATACCATTACAATCAATACGATTGGATTAAACGGAGAGAGTATATTATGGATGGAAGTAAACCCATATATCAATGGTAGTACAACAATTACCGACCAACCGGAGCAAGAACATTTTAACAATCTGCTTCACTTACCGTTTTATGTCTATCCTGATGATGAAAACCCTTTATTAGATGTCACCTTTAATGGAAGACACATCTTAAATGGGGATATTGTTGATCCAAATAGTGAAATCGTCATCACATTAAAAGATGACAATGAGTTCTTAATTATGGATAATGATGCCGATACTTCTTATTTCGGTATCTACCTCACTGACCCTTTAGGAAATCAAAAAAGAATTCCTTTTGTAGATGGCACGGGAACAACTGTTATGCAATGGATCCCCGCAAATTCTCAAAACAAACGTTTTAAAATTATTTGGCCTGCAGAGTTTACAACAGATGGGACATACACTTTACAAGTTCAAGGAGAAGATAAAAGCGGGAATCTATCGGGTGATATTGAATATCTTGTCAATTTTGAAGTTATTCACGAATCAACAATTACTAACTTAATGAACTACCCCAACCCTTTTAGTACAAGCACACGATTTGTTTTCACTTTAACAGGAAGTGAAGTTCCTGATGAAATCTTAATACAAATTATGACTGTTACAGGAAAAGTTGTCCGTGAAATTACAGAAGATGAACTTGGTCAAATTTACATAGGAAGAAACATTACTGAATTTGCATGGGATGGAACTGATGAATTCGGAAGTCCTTTGGCAAATGGCGTTTATTTATATCGTGTTAAGGCTCAAATTAACGGTAAAGATATTAAACTACGACAGTCAGGTGCTGATCAATACTTTAAGAAACAATTTGGTAAAATGTACTTAATGAGATAGGGAGGATTTAGTTATGTCAATCGTTTGAACTCAGAAAGCAATATTCCTGTTGAAATTGAAGCATTTAAAGACTCTACCCCTCCAAATTTGGGTATCGTTATCGGGCATGTTATGAATTCTTTTAATTCCTCTGAAATTCCTTGTCCTTCATTTCCTATGATAAGTGTTCCTTTTTTAGATAATTTTGTTTTATATACATTATGACCTTCTAATAATGCTCCGTAAATAGGTTTTGGGCTTTCCTTTAAGAAAAATGATAAGTCAGTATAATCTACTTTTACTCTGAAAACAGACCCCATTGACGATTGAATTACTTTAGGGTTAAACACATCAACTGTTGTTTTTGAACAAACGATTCGTTCTACTCCAAACCAATCTGCTGTTCGCATTATTGTTCCGAAATTCCCCGGATCTTGTATTCCATCTAACACTAAAACAAATGATGTCTTTTTAATTTTAAAATCAGGAAATTTTACAACCGCTAAGGATTTGGGAGCTGTTTTCAATGCACTCATCTGTTTCATTTCCTTTCCTATAGCAAGATAAGTTTTCCTTGGAATAGTACTTTTCTCTATCGCTACAGTAAACAAAATTAAATCCGGATAATGTTCAATAACATCTTTAACCAACTTATCTCCTTCAACAACAAACACTCTTTCTTTTTCTCTATTCTTTTTTAATTTTAGAGACCTTACCCATTTAATCTTTGCTTTTGAAATATTTTCCACGTTCGTTTTATTATTTTTGTGCCTAATGTCTATGTTAAAATTCAAACATACATATATTTTATGGATTATAGGATTGTTCTTTTATACATCCTGCAATCAAACAAAATATGTCCCCATTGGAAAATATCTTCTAAAAAAAAACAAAATTATTGTCATTGACAATAAGGATATAGATAAGGATGAATTAGCAGATATTATCAAACAAAAACCAAATTTTAAGCGCTTCTTTCGGAAATGGAGACTTTCATATTACAATATGATTGACTCTGCTAAAGTTGCAGAAAAACGATTACAAAAAAACGAGGAAATCAAAAAGAAAAACAACCAATTAAGATTAAAAGAAAAAAGAATTAATCAACGAAGAATTGCTCGAGCAAGAAAAAAAGGAAAAACAGGGTATCGAAAAAAGACAATTCAATTAAAAGACACTATTCAACCTAAAATGTTTTTTAGAGAATGGTTGAAATATAAAATCGGGGAACCTCCTGTTATTTTTGATAGTCTGCTGTTTGAAAAATCAATTGAACAATTAAATGCTTATTTAAAAAGAAAAGGATTTTATCATAGTAATGTTGCCGGAGAAGTAAAATATAAAAAAAACAAAAAAGCAGTTATTTCTTACCGCATTACTCCCGGAAAACGATACTTTATAGACTCTGTATATGTTGTAGCAAAAGACCCTGAAATTAAAAAACTTTACAACGAATTTTACTCTACCTACCCTTCTGAACGATTAGTTAAAAAACCTTTTGATATTGATTTATTAGATCATCATCGATATCTAGTTGCAAAATTTTTAAGAAATCATGGATATTATGGTTTACAGAAAAGCAGTATTATTTTTCTTGTTGACACATCAAAAACAAATTTTTCAACTTCAATAGGTATTCAATTTAATGATCGCCTTATCAAGGCAAAAAGCTCCGATTCTACAATATATGTACCCCAAAAAAAAGCAACTATTGAAAACATTTTCTTTCACGTTTCTGATACGGCTTTTTACGAAGGGAACTTTAAACAAAAAATAATTGAAACGAATAAAAAATTATATAATGAACAATTTCTAACAACACTTGATACAATTGTTTACACTCCTTACATGAAGAAATACTTAGATTCTTCTCGTACTATTATTATCACTTATAACGGTCATTTAATGTATCGTCCAAAAGTCCTTGAAATGCAAAATCATTTAGAAAGAGGAGACTTGTATTCTGATAAAAAACTTGAACAAGGGTATTTGGGATTGTTACGCTTAAACAATTTTCAAGCAGTTAAAGTCAAAATAAAAGAAAAAGAATCCGGAACACTTGATATTCATTATTATTTACTTCCTACAAAACGACAATCTTTTGGTATAGAACCAAAGGCGACCAACTCTAATGGTTTTCTTGGAGCTGCTGCCACTATTTTTTATCTTAATCGGAATATTTTTAGAGGTGCAGAAATACTCACGGTCTCCTTTTCAGGAGGATTTGAATCAAGTCCTCCTATTTTTGATGAAACCATTAATGGTGATAAAATTAAGTTAAGTGCTCGAGAGTTTAATATATTTGAACTAGGACCTTCAATCAAACTGGAAATTCCCGGACTCTTTCCTATTACTAATTCTAATATCTCTAAACAACTATTGCCAAAAACAATTATTTCTTCTTCATATAATTTTCAAAAAAGAAATGAATTTTCTCGAAGCCTATTTCAAATGAATTACCAATGGATGTTTCATTTAAATCAAACAACGAGATTTAATATTGGATTTCCGGGTATTTCAGCTATAAAATTAATCAACATAGATAAATCTCAAGAATTTGAAAATAAACTAAACAACCTTAATGATTTATTTTTACTGAATGCTTATAGC
>JALWLM010000519.1 GCA_027084145.1 Crocinitomicaceae bacterium
TCTACTACCAATGCCATCATTGCCTTCTAATTTCGCATCCTCTATTAATAACAAAAAAAAGATACAACTATCCATTTCTTCTATTTTTAAAAAATTTATTTTTTTTCTCTTTCTTTCTTTTTTGCTCGTTGGTATTTTAGCTGTTGTTACTTATTTAAGTTTTCCTCAAAACTATAAATTAAAGTATCTTCTAATGATTTTTTATTTTTTTGTTTGGTGGTTAATCAACAGACAATTACATCAAAAAATCAGAGCAGTTTATATAAAATCTGATGTCCTAATTTTCGAAACACCAAACCATCAATTTGACATTATCCCTATCAATGTCATACACAAAATAAAAACCTATGATTTATTTTTTATACAACTAACCACTTTTAAGTATAAGTTTGATGGTAGATCTTATTTTCTATTTACAATTCATAGAAAATATCCTTTGTCAATAAAGGAAATTATAAAGGGTTATTTACAAGATAAAAAGAAGAAACAGGTGAATCATAAGCCGGATTCTGTAGTTGCTGTTTAACAACGTCTTGTCATTTATCTAGCATTGATATTGCTATCAATGTCCATCGACCTACCCTCCCGGTTCGGACGAGAAGCCCTCAAACCCGGGTTTATTTGGTCTTTCAGCCCGTGAGGTTTACCTTGCCTCCCAAATCACTTTGAGAGCGGTAGGCTCTTACCCTACCTTTTCACCTTTTCCTGCAATAACAGGTAGTCTGTTTTCTGTGGCACTATCTGTCTCTTTCTAAAGAAAGAGCCTTCCGGTTAGGAAGCACGGTTCTCTATGCTGTCCGGACTTTCCTCTTTCAATGAATTGAAAGCGACAAGTCATCACCTGTTTCTTCCGACAAAATTATATTATTTCTTTACAAAATAGTAAATGTTTTCTTGTATTTTAAGATAATACATTCCGGGCTCAAAATCTGAAATCTCTATGGTTCCTCCTTCAAGTTTTACACTTTTTATCGTCTGTCCTAAACTGTTAAAAATTGTAACTTCTTCATTATTCAATCCTTCTAAAATAATTTTATCCGTTGCAGGATTAGGATATAAAATTACTTTATTGAGATCTTCTTCGACTATGGACGCTGTTAAATTTACATCTTTGTATTCTATATCTGTTACAACTTCATTACCTAAGACAACATTTGTTGTAATTCGTAAAATCGGTTCTTTTTCATTATTTGTAATCCACTCATAAAGATGTTTATCCGGCATATCCAATGGTAGCCAAACAGGATTTCCCAAAACTTCCATCATGACAGAATCTGTCTCCTCAATAAAATGATGTAATCTTAACGCATTAAAAGTTCCATAAGGTGTTGTAATGGTCCCCCAACCATCTACGATTGTATTTCTTTGAATATACTGAATCCAAATAGCATTTTGAATTGGATTCATGTCTAATTTTGTATATCCCCTGGAAGAATAAGTGTCTCCATAATTTAACGGAAGACTGTATCTTGTTTCAATTGTATCCGACTTAAATGCTATTTCTGTTCCCTCAATAACAGCAGAATAACCAACAGAAGTAATCCCGTTATTACTATTTTTTGAATACAACCTTACATCGCTAATGGTTACTCCCAAAACCTGAGAAATTTGGTCAACAGGTATCGCCTCTGAAGAGGTGAAATTAGTTGCTTTATACTGAGGAGAAGCAAAAGTTCCGTAAACAAAATCTATGAAAAGCGGTACGTTTGATAAGTCATTATATATTCTTTCCACTTGTGATGAAGAGGTCAATGAAGAAAAATCCCAAGTGTAATTTGCCCCCGTAGAAGAAAAATCAATTTGGGGATCTTGCGCCTTTGACATATATACCGTATCTCCTCCATCTGAAAAATCTGATTTGGTTAAGGTAATTTGACCTATAATCCAATAAGGGAATAATGCTAATATCAGTAGTATTTTTTTCATTTTTAACTCTTTATTCATTCTTTCAAAGTTAAGAAAATTAAAATCAATTAAAAAAAAGGGGAATAAATTAAACTTTTGTTTTTTTCAGTATTTTCTTTCTAAAAACAATTCCTACAC
>JALWLM010000520.1 GCA_027084145.1 Crocinitomicaceae bacterium
GTAGATACATTATCACACAAATGAAGTTCTTGTAATAACAATAAAGCTTCTTTTTTTTCAAAATCATCTCGTTGAAACAATTCTTCAATGTAAATAAATTCTCCTGTTTTTGTTTCTTCTTTTTTAGAAACATTTTTATTATCATTTTTTTCGACTTCATTTCCAGTACATGAAGCAAATAAAATCAATGTGAGTAAAAAAATAACTTTATTCATATTCACTAAATATTTTTGATGAAAAACTCAACGCGTTCTCAAAATTATAATGATCAATGGTATGCTCTATTTCTTTTTCTTGTAAATACTGTAAAATCATCTCTGTTGGCATATTACCTGTTAAATCATCTTTAGCCATAGGGCAACCTCCATATCCTTTAATAGCTCCATCAAATCGTCTACATCCTGAAGAATAGGCAGCATCGATGATGTTTTTTGCTTTTTCTCTTAATACATGAAGATGAGCTCCTATTTCAACTTCGGGTAACTCCGGAATAATTGTCTGAAACAAATTTGAAACCGATTCAGGAACAGCACAACCAATTGTATCAGAAACAGCTATAATTTTAATCCCCAATCTATTATATAATTTTTCAGACCACATTGTCACTAAATCAGGATGCCATTTTTCTCCATAAGGGTTACCAAAACCCATTGAAAGATATACAACTAATACTTTATTATTTTTGTCGCTGATTGATTTAATCTTTTCCAACTTTAAAAAAGATTCTTCAATTGTTGAATTTGTATTTCTTTTTTGAAATTCTTCTGATACGGAAAAAGGATATCCTAAATAATCAATTCTCTCAAATTGAACGGCATCATTAGCTCCTCTTTCATTTGCTATAATTGCTAATAACTTTGTTTTTGATTCTTCTATACCTTCTAATACATTAGCCGTATCTTTCATTTGCGGAATCGCTTTAGGAGAAACAAAACTTCCAAAATCAATCGTATCAAAACCACATTTTAACAATTGATTAATGTATTCAATCTTAAGTTCGGTTGGAATAAAATTCTTAATTCCTTGCATTGCATCTCTAGGGCATTCTATAATCTTCATTTTTCTTTATAATAATTAAGAATTGATTGATTGATTTTCTTGACGATTCCAGGTCCTTCATAGATAAATCCTGTAAACACCTGGATTAAATCTGCTCCTGCTTCGAGTTTTTCAATGGCATCTTCACTGGTAAAAATACCTCCTACTCCAATAATAACGAATGATTTCCCTGATTTTTCAGCTAAATAACGTATCACTTCTGTTGAACGTTCTTTTACCGGTTTTCCGGAAAGTCCTCCTGCTCCTATAGATTCTATTTTTTTTGAACTTGAACTTAAATTCTCTCTTGATATTGTCGTATTAGTTGCTATTACACCATCTATTTTTGTTACCTGAACAATTTCAATAATATCATCTAATTGTTCATTAGTCAAGTCAGGTGCTATCTTTAATAAAATAGCCTTTCTTTTACTCTTTTTATCGTTTTCTTTCTGAAGTGTTTGCAATAATTGTTTCAAAGGTTCTTTTTCTTGAAGTTCTCTTAAATTAGGTGTGTTAGGAGATGAAACATTCACCACAAAATAATCTACATAAGGAAATAAAGCATTAAAAGACTTAATATAATCATCTGTCGCTTGTTCATTAGGTGTTATTTTATTTTTCCCAATATTCCCTCCTATAATAACATCTGTCTTTCTTTCCTTTAGGTTTTTAATTGCCAATTCTATTCCGCCATTATTAAATCCCATCCTATTAATCAATGCAGAATCTTGAGAAAGACGAAACAATCTTGGCTTAGGATTTCCTTCTTGAGGAAGTGGTGTGATTGTACCTATTTCAATAAAACCAAATCCACAATAAGCAAGATCATTATACATAGAGGCATTTTTATCAAAACCTGCTGCTAATCCAACGGGATTTTTAAATCTCATTCCCAATAATTCTTTTTCTAATCTTTCATCTGCTAAAACATACCAATGTCTCCACAGATTTTTCATTCCGGGTACTTTAAGTACAATATGTAATAACTTGGCTACAAAAT
>JALWLM010000521.1 GCA_027084145.1 Crocinitomicaceae bacterium
GGATAGAAAAGAAGTATTTTGATGATTTTTAGTAACTTAAAGCCCCTGCTAATGGTGGGGGCTTAAAAAATAAGTAGTTATGAAAAAACTAACACAAGCAGAGTTTGATAAGCTCACAAGAAAGCAAAAG
Source organism: Crocinitomicaceae bacterium (assembly GCA_027084145.1). Classification (GTDB taxonomy): domain Bacteria; phylum Bacteroidota; class Bacteroidia; order Flavobacteriales_D; family Crocinitomicaceae; genus UBA4466. The sequence continues at coordinate 131 of JALWLM010000521.1, forward strand.
GTTAATTATTTATACAATTTGCAGCTTCCTAAGTTATATAAGATAAAACACTATCATTATTCAATTTCTTTTAATGTATTTAGAAAAACGATAAAAAGCTCAGGAATAGATCCTGACGCTATCCCCAAGAATATATTACATAAAGCATTTAAGAGATTGAGAAGGACGCCGGAGGTGTATATATAAAGAAAAAAGCGGTCATTTGACCGCTTTTGTTTTATCCTCCCATTAGTTCAACGTTCCTTACAATTCTTCCAAACATCTCTTTAAGTACCTGTTCTAGTTCTTCCGGAGTTAACGGTCCTCTTTCTCCTCCTTTTGTAAAGACATCGCCTTTTATAAAGCTATCAATATTGATAGTTATATTTCTTGGTTGCTTTGCTGAACCGACTACATTGGTTACTTGACTTGTGGTATTGTCATTGGTTGGTGTGTCTCCTATTGGAGTATTTGTGTCAGTAGTTAAGCTGGTATTATTTGTATTAGTATCTTTTCCTTTTGCTTTTTTAGACTTGCTCAGCTTTTCAGCTTTATCTGACTTCCATTCGAGTTTCCATTGTAACGATTCGTTTGCTTTTAGGCTCTTTTGCGCAGCAAGTTCCGCTTTCTTCTTAACATGTTCCCTGTGTGCTTTTAATTCATCATTTAAACGTTTCTTTTCTTTAGCATACTGCTCATCAGAAATAAGTCCTAGTTTATTCTTGACCCACATCCATGATTCCACAATCTTATTACCCATAGAGCTAAATGCAAGTTTGATTCTTTCCCAAACAACCACCAATCCTTCCTTAAATGCTTCCATTTGTAGCTTCATACCTGTAACAATAGAATCCCATTGTGCTCCCCATCCTCTCACGTGTTTAACAACGTAAACAATCGCTCCAATCAAAGCCGCTATCGCACCAATAATTATACCGATAGGATTAGCGAATAAAACCACATTAAGAGAGATTTGTGCTGCTCTCCACATTTTAACCATGTTAATAATCCAATTAATGATTTTAAAGCCTGCAAGTGCAGTAACGGCATACCCGGCCATTGTGGCAATAAGGTTAATTGTATCTGCATTCTCTTTATAATAAGCTGTTCCTTTCACCAATAAATTATTGATAAAATTCAATCCTTTAGCAAAAATAGGTAAAACAGCCTGCCCTAGTCTTTCCATTACAACACCGAATCTGTTCTTGACAATACCGGTAAGAACAGTAACATCTCCTTGAGCATTCTTAAGTGCTTTGTCAAGATTAAATTTCGAGCTGTCAAAAGCTTCTAATGTATTGAAGAAGTCTTCAGATCCCGTTTTCAATTTCACAAACAAATTACGAAGTCCTTCCGGACCGCCTATCTTATTAATCAGCTCATCGATTTGTTTTGGAGACATGTTTTTAAATTTGGCACTCACCTCTTTCATCACATCGCCAAGATCTCGCATATTGCCTTTTGCGTCATACATTTCAATACCGATAGATTTAAGCCCCTCAATCGTGCCTTTCTGAGTCAACCCTTGAAATGCTGTTTTAGTCATTGTAGCTGCTGTTTGTGAGTCTTTAGCAATGGATGTGAATGCCGCGAATATTTTGTTTGCAGTGTCCACGCTTTGACCTGCACCAGAAGCTGCTCCAGCATACTCTGTTTGAACTTCAGCTAGTTCTTTAAACGTGGTAATTCCTACTTGTACTGTTTTGGCATTACTTTCTAGATAAGCATCAATTTCATTGACTCCCAAGTTAAAGGCTTTCATTGCTTTGGTTGTGGCATTGATGCTATCGTTTAGATCTGCACCGGTTGCAATCGAGAACTTACCAACTGAAGTAACAACGGATTGTGCTTCTTTCCCAAATAGCCCCGTGGCAGATTGAACATCATAGAATGCAGTTGCTGTTTTGTTTAGATCCGTTCCTAATGTGA
>JALWLM010000522.1 GCA_027084145.1 Crocinitomicaceae bacterium
GAGCAAGAGAAGCAATGCTAAATGGGGAAATCATTGAGAAAGAAATTGAATATCATTACGAAATCGGTTTTGATTACTCAAAATTATCAGATATCATGAATTTTTTAAAGCGAAATAAAATTAACATTGTCCGAAAGAACTTTAAAGAATCATGTGTTTTAAAAATTAACCTAACTGAAAGTAATAAAGATGAAATTATCAAGACATTAAAACAATTAGGACAAATAAACATCATAGAAAAAGGACTATTTTAAATGGAATTAGTTAAAAAATTAGCAGAAATACCATCTGTTTCGGGAGATGAAGGAAGAATAAAGCAGTTTTTATTGGATTATATCCAAAAGAATAATAAAAATTGGAAAGTTCAACCTGAAATATATGAAGGAAGCGCTTTTCAAGATTGTATTATACTGGTATTCGGACAGCCTAGAACGGCGATTTACGCACATACAGATTCTATCGGGTTTACGGTTGGATACGATAAAGAATTATTAAAAATCGGAGGGCCGAAAATCATCGACGGAATCAAACTGGTGGGAGAAGACAATAAAGGAAAAATAGAAACGGAATTAATGGTCATAGAAGACGAAGAAAGAACAGCTTTAAGTTATGTTTTTGACCGGGAAATAGAACGGGGAACGAATCTTACATTTAAACCTGATTTCAGGGAAACAGATGAGTACATCCAATCTCCATATATGGATAATCGACTAGGGGTTTGGGTCGCCTTAAAAATTGCTGAAACACTAGAGCATGGAGCTATTGTTTTTTCTACTTATGAAGAGGTTGGAGGAAACTCCGTGGCAAATTGTGCTAAATTCTTATTGGAAAAACACAACGTTTATCAAGCGCTGATTTGTGATATAACATGGGTTACTAATGGAGTTAAGCACGGAAAGGGAGTTGCCATATCGATGAAAGATAGTGGTATTCCTAGGCGATCTTATTTAAACAAAATTATTTCGTTAGCAAAAGAATCAAAAATAGATTTTCAGTTAGAAGTCGAGTCTTCAGGAGGAAGTGATGGAGGGGTGCTACAAAAATCTTATTTACCTATTGACTGGTGTTTTATAGGTGCTCCGGAAGACAATGTTCATTCCCCTGATGAGAAAGTACATAAACATGATATTCATGCAATGGTTGAGTTGTATAAATATCTAATGAAGCACCTTTAAAAAATTATTTCCTATTTTTAGTGAAATTATACCCCATGAAAAGACCTTTGACTGTTATTGATGCTTCTGCCGGAAGTGGTAAAACTTATACTTTAGTGAAGGAGTATATCAAACTAGCCATTGGAGAAAATAAAGAAGGGGATTTCAGGAAAATATTGGCAATGACTTTTACCAATAAAGCAGCATGGGGAATGAAAGAACGCATCATCCAGCAGCTTTGCCAACTTTCTCTTGAAAAAGATATCAATTTGGCTCAAAAAGTTGCTGATGATTTAAAAATCAATGTAAAAGAAATCAAGATTAAAAGTCAAGAGATTTTACATCAGATTTTACACCAATACGAAAATTTTAACTTATCTACAATGGATAAGTTTAACCTTCGATTAATTCGAATTTTTAGTCAGGATTTAGACATCCCTGATGAATTCGAGGTCTTAATGAACGGAAATGAAGTCATTGAAATGGTTGTCGATAAACTTCTTTCCTACTTAGGAGAAGATCAAGAACTAAATAAGATCATTTTAAAATTTTCAGAACGACAATTAAACGAGGATAAAAGTTGGAGGATACGAAAAGAACTGGTGAAATTCGGGAAAATCATTCTGAATGAAAAAAACAAAACTTACTTAGATTATTTACTCGAAAACATCGATCAATGGAACGACGATAGAAGAAAAAAAATCTATCAACAAATGGAATCTATCGAGCAACAAATACAAAAACTTGCTCAAAAAGTAAAAGATGAAGCCGAAGAATGGGAAAAGCTTCCAAACAAAAGCAAAACAACAAACCCTATTCAAAAAATCATTGACTCTCCGAAAGAATTTCCAAATACAGGTTTAATGACCATTAAAAAAAAGATTGAAAACGGTGACTTTTCTTCGTTCCCAAAATTTTCAGAAGCTTTTCTTCGCCTTTTTCGTTTTGTAGAAGAAAAAAAAGAATCTTATTCTGCAAGAAAGTCGTTCCTTGATAATTATTTTCAATTAGTTCTTTTAAAAGATATTCAAGAAAAATATGAAGAACTCAAATATGAAGATCGTTTTTTATTTATCTCTGAATTTAACACTCTCATTTCTTCATTAATTCAAGGAGAAAAAGCTCCTTACATTTACGAACGTTTAGGAAATCGATATGATCATTTTCTTCTCGATGAGTTTCAAGATACCTCACGAACACAGTGGCTGAACCTCATTCCGCTAATTTATGAAGGTATATCGAAAGGAAAAAAAAGTTTAATTGTAGGAGACCCCAAGCAATCTATTTATCGATTCAATGATGCACTTCCCGAACAGTTCTCAGCTTTGCCCCGTTTATACCAACCCGATAATGAAGAATTAAAACGAATCTCTGATTATTTTAACACAATGGGCGAAAAAATACCGCTGGAAAACAACTGGCGCTCAACTCCCGTTATTGTTCATTTCAATAATGCTTTTTTCCAAAAAGTCAGAGAAAACATTTTACATGAAGAACAAAAAGATTTTTATGAAAACATCGTTCAACGACCTCAAAAACAGATTAACGGTTACATTCATATTATCTCGAAAGAAAAAAACAAAGACAAAGAAGAACTATTTGAAGAACGTATCGAACAAATCATGCAATGGATAGAAGAAGCAAAAACAGATGGATTTGATTATGGAGACATTTGTTTGCTTGGTTTTAAAAATGATAATGTTAATCAATGGGTCTTAGCGCTTACTGAAAATGGATATAAAGTTGTTTCGGTAGAATCTCTCTTGTTGGATAAAGATGTTCATGTCCGTTTGGTTTTTGCATATCTTAACTGGAGAGTAAAAGCCTCCGAAGCCAATAAGAGAAAGTTTATTCGATTGTATTTAGAAGAAAAAGGTCTTTCTTTTAATGATTATCAATCCTACGTAGAAGACAAAGAGTCAAAAACATCAAATAAAATTAATGTTGAACGATTTTTAGATGACTTTTTTGAGGGGAAGGACTTTTTCTTTAAATATGAGGGGCTTTATCATCTATTGCAAGATTTTTATCGAATCATGGAATATGATGAAACACAAAACCCATACTTACATCGCCTCTCTGATTATATCTTTGAATATGAACAAAAATTCGGTCCTAATCTAAAAGGCCTCATTGAACATTATGAAAACAATAAAGATCATATTGCTGTTCAAATACCGGAAAGCAAGGATACCATCAAGGCAATGACCTTTCATAAGTCGAAAGGGTTAGAATTTCCTGTTGTCATTCTCCCGGATATCAGTAGCAAATTAGATGATATTAAAAACGGGTTTTTTGCACATTATAAAGATGAAGAAGAATTTTTACTTTATGAAAAACCAAAAAAGGACAGTCTCTTAAGTGCTTATCAAAAAATTAGAAAAAAAGAATTAGCTCAAATCATCACCGATAAAGTCAACACACTCTATGTCGGCATGACGCGCCCATCTGAACGTTTATATATTTTCAACGCTTACGACTCCTCCAAAAACGACATCTCTTCTCATTTCCATGATTTATTTGCACAAAATGAACACTCAAAAGAAATCTCTAATGGTATTGAAATCATAGAAGGAAAACGCTCTCGGAGTACACAAAACAAAAAAGTAGTTGACAATAGTTGCATGTCTTCCGAAAAAGAAATATTTATTCCCAAAAACATTTCCGATTGCTTATGGTATCCTGAAATTGCCTTGAGAAACAGAGACAGCTTAACAAGTGAATCAAAATTAAATGAAGATGCTGTTTTTGGAAAACAATTCCACTTACTCGTTAGTAAAATAGAACAGGAAGATCAAATTGATACAGAAATAGAAAAAGGAATCGCACAAGGTGAAATTAATGTTGAATTTAGAGAAAAAATAAAAGAAAAGATTCAAGATTTGATGCGTTCGGAAACTTACCGACAATTGTTTCAAAATAGTATCGAAATTATTAATGAACAAGAAATCATCGCAGGAGAAGAAGAACTTGTCATTCCCGATAAAATCATTCTTAAAAAAAATGAAACTATTATTATTGACTATAAAACAGGAATCAACAGAAACAAACATATTGATCAAATATTGAATTATAAGAATATATTAGAGAAAATGGGCTTCCCTAATGTCAAATGTTTTCTATATTACTCTATCAATAATCATTTACAAGAAGTCTCATGACAAAAAAAACAGTTTTAATTACAGGAGCATCATCAGGTATCGGGAAAGCCACTGCATTATATTTTGCTGAAAAAGGGTGGAATGTTGCTGCTACCATGCGAAACCCCGAGAAAACAGAGGGGCTTAATGCTCCCAACATCAGATGCTACATGCTTGATGTTACCGATATAACAAGCATAAAAAACACCATCGCTCTTGCCATAAAAGATTTTGGCAATATCGATGTTATTGTCAATAATGCAGGTTACGGTGCTGTTGGTATCTTTGAAAAAGCCAAAGATGAACAATTGCAAAAACAATTTGATGTAAACGTTTTTGGTGTTTTTAATGTTATTCGAGAAATTTTGCCTCATTTTAGAGCTAAAAAATCAGGAACAATTATCAATGTGACATCTGTTGGTGGAAGGATTACTTTCCCGATATACAGTGTTTATCATGCAACTAAATGGGCAGTTGAAGGTTTTGCAGAGTCTTTACACTTTGAATTAAAGCCTCTTGGAATCAAGGTGAAAAACATCGAGCCGGGTGCAATAAAAACAGATTTTTACAGTCGCTCGCAAGACTTATTTCGAGATGAACGGATTAAAGATTATGATGATTATGAAAAAATCTGTCTTACGAACACTCAAAAAGCAGGAAAAAATGCGCCGGGACCTTTAAAAGTGGCTAAAGAAATTTGGAAAGCCGCCAATTCTTCATCCTTTCGCCTCCGATACCCTGTTGGTATAGATGCTAAATCCGTTTTACTCCTTAGAAAAACCCTTCCTTTAAGTTGGTTTTTCGGTATTGTTCGAATGATTGTAGAAAAAGGATACAAAAAATGAGCGATAAAGAAAAAAAATATCATTCATTACTGAAGCAGATTGAGTCCTTAATTGGAGACGAGCGTGATGAAATAGCTGTATTATCAAATGTTATAGCGGCTCTACATCATGAGTTTAAATTTTTCTGGACAGGAATTTACTTTGTAAAAGATCATGAATTGGTACTCGGTCCCTTTCAAGGACCTGTTGCATGCTTCCGAATAGCAAAGGGAAAAGGCGTTTGCGGGACCTCATGGGCGGAGAATAAAACTGTTATCGTAAAAAACGTTCATGATTTTCCGGGACATATTGCTTGTAGTCAATTATCAAAAAGTGAAATTGTTGTCCCCATCCGTAAAGAAAAAAAAGTATATGCGGTTTTAGATATAGACAGTGATGAATTTGCTACCTTTGACGATATTGATCAAAAATTTTTAGACAGACTTTCTGAATGGCTCGGTTCTATTTTATAATTCTTTTATTTCTCGTCGCAGGTTGCGCACAAGTCTCTCCTCTTTCCGGCGGAGAAAAAGATCTCTATGCTCCAAAACCTATAGAAGAAAAGGTAAAACCCAAAAACGGCTCGTTATTTTTCTCGGGGAACTCGGTTTTTATTCCTTTTAATGAATTCATTCGCTTAAAGCAACCCCAAAAAAACATTCGAATGATTCCTCCGCATGCAACCGTAAAAGCACAAGTAAAGGGTAAAAACCTGTTGCTTTCTTGGGATGAAACATTGAAAAAAAATACAACTTATGTTATTTATCTAAACGGGGCAATACAAGATATGACGGAAAAAAATGACTCTTTAATGAAGTATGTTTTTTCTACGGGAGGAATTATTGATAGTCTGACCTATGAGGTCCGTGTTGTTGATGCTTTGACCGCTAAACCCGTTAAAGAATGTCTTTTAACCCTTCGTGATACGAATAATCATTTGGTGAGCTTTACGGAAACAAATACTCAAGGGTGGGCGAAACTCCAATATTTAAAACCGGGCAACTATCAATTACTTGCTTTTATAGACGAAAACAGAGATTTTCTTTGGCAAGAAAATGAACGTATTGGTTTTCAGATAAACAGTGTTCTGCCTCTAAAAGAATCGAAAAAAGACAGTGTCCCGATTCGTTTATTTAAACCCAAATTGAAAGCACACCTAACAACCGTAAAGTATCTTCCTTATGGTCAAATGCTCGTAGCCGGTAATCGCTCTTTGCAAAATGCCACATTTTTAATTGATGAAGAAAAACAAAATAAAATTCAATTTCTTTCTGAAGACAGTTTGAAAATATTCTTTGATAGTCGTGAAAAACAAAAAATAACACTTATCACGGTCCACTCTGAATTTAAAGACACCTCTATTGTACGCATCTCTCTAAAACAAAAGAAAAACCCGATTACTATTTCTTGTAAAAACAAATGTCATTTTCTACCTCAAGAAAACATATATATGCAAGTAAATGATTGGATTACAGAGGTGGATAGTTCTTTGATTGATATTATACGTACAAAAGATTCTCTTTCTTGTTCTTTTTCTATCGACTCTATTATTCAAAATAAAATTTATTTCACTGTGCAAGAAGATGGAAATAACTTCACATTTTTATTTCACCCTAACGCAATAAAAACCGTTCATAGTTCTTCCCCGCAAACATCACTTGATGTCCTATATTCAAATGAAAATGATTTTGGAAGCCTGTCTATTGATTTGTCCGCATATCATAACCCTATTGTGTTTTGGCTTTTCAGGGGAAAGGAAAAAGTTCGAGAAATACCACTAACAAAGGGAGAAAAAATCACTTTAAATTATCTATTACCCGGTAAATATTTTGCGGGCGTTGTGATGGATGAAAATAAAAACGGAAAGTGGGACACCGGTGATTTTAAAAAGAAACAACAACCCGAAAAAATTGACTATTTCTTAAAACCTGTTGAAGTTCGTGCCGGATGGGAAATTGACATTCAATATCAACCTTCCGAACGATAAATAGAAAATACTCGATAGAGTGTGATCCCACTTAACAAAAAAACGATTGCTAAACCCTCGCTTAACATTACAAAATTATTGATGCCTAGTAATACCCCCGTTGCTCCAATCGCTACAAACAACGATTTAATATACGGTTTCCATAAATCGGTTAAATCTTTCTTTTCATACAACTTCGGCAAAAGAAACTCACTTTTGTACTGCATATAAGCGACAAACAATAATAGTGGGGGAAGAATATATCCTTGTTTTACTCCCAAGTCTTCATATTCCCAAAAGAATATAATTTCATCTTTAAAATTGATCTCCGGAATCATCTGCTTTATAACCAAATGAGATAAAAAAACTAAAGCAATAACAGTTAACACACTAATTAAAGCGAAAGAGATCCAACTCCCTTTCTTTTGATAATGTACAATATCTCTTGATTTAACAATCATCATGATTTCATTCACCACTAAATCTATTAAAAAGAATAATAGAATGAAATAAATCCCCCAATCCCAAAATAAATACCCTAATAAAGGGATTGCCAAATCACCAAAGACTTGTATTAAAGCTTTATTCTTATTGCTTATCTCGTAAGGCATTTGCTCTTTTTCTTGCTTTTTCAAACTCAGGGTCGTATTTCAAACAATTCGAATATGCTTTTAAAGCTTTTCCCACATTCCCTTTTTCTTCGTGGCAAATACCAATATTAAACCAAGCCGGAACAAATCGTGGATCCACCTCTAATGCTTTTTTATAAAAAATCATTGCACTGTCAATTTCCTTTTCCATAAACTGCTTAATGTATCCTTGATGAAAATACCCCCTAATTACATAAGCATCTATCGTATCTTTTGCAACCATTTCTCTATAAGTCTCTTTTGCACCTTCAATATCACCGTACAACTGCTTTGAATATGCTACTTGATAACGAAATTCCGAATTATCTGGTTGTAATTCCAGAGCATTGATAAAGTAATCAACACAAACAGCACTGTCCATTGATTGATAAATTTGACCTAAACGAAAATATCCTTCATAAAAATTCGGGTCTTGCTGTACTGCCGTTTCATAAGATGAGATTGCTTTTTCTTTGTTATTTAACAACAGAAACATCGTTCCTTTTAATACATAAGCATCTCTATACTTTGAATTTATCCTCAATGCTTCATTTGTATATTTAAACGCTTTTTCAAAGTCCCGCTGCTGAAAATATGTTGATGCCAATCCTACTAAAGCCCTCGTATTTTTCGGGTCTTTTTTTAATACCTCTTGATAATGCCTTTGTGCTATCATTACATCTTGAACGCTCCTTGTCACCCTATTATTTAATGTTTCAGCATACATTAACCTTGCTTGGACATTATTAGAATCCAGACGAAATGCCTTTGCTGCAAAATTAATTGCTTCATCATATTGATAAGTTTTAAACAACGTATCTGCTTTTTGGACTAACAATGGAACACTATCAGGATACATCACTAAAAGGCTATCAATATCAATGTTTTGGATTGCATTCTCATTTTTATTGCCTTCGGAACAGGCATAAACTACAGATAGAAATAAAAAATATAATATTGTTTTTTTCATATCACAAAGTTAATCTTTTTCTTATCAAACAAGAACTGCCAAGAACTATATTATATTTCTAAAAATCCAAAAGCCTATTACAATTAATAGAACAATATAAATTGCTTTTTCTCCATATAAAACTTTTCTCCATTTTAACATATTTGAACTCCTTCGATATCCCCTGCATAAAACCTGCTTTCCACTCTTGTTGCATTAACAACCCCAACTATTCCAAGGGGAAGGCAACAAAATAATGTAACCAAAATTGACTCTATAAGCCACGTTTTTGGAGGGTTTGTTGTTTCTGATGAAATTGGAGAAGGGGTAAAAGTTGATTCAAAAGAAGTCTCCGGAGGAAAGTGTCCTTTCAGCTCGGGA
>JALWLM010000523.1 GCA_027084145.1 Crocinitomicaceae bacterium
TATTGCTGATGGAAAAGAATGACATTACAACTACGCATAGAGCTGTAAATAAACTTTTGCTTTTTGATAATCTATAAGACATAATTCTCATTTTTAGTTTATAAATCTTTTATAATTATTTCTTTTTTTTCTGCCGGAGCAGGTGTAGCACAAGATCCTTCACAATTAGGTAAAAAAGAACTTAAAGGATCTGTTTTTACTTTTTTATCTACAAACTTTTCTGTATTAAAATCTGCTTGAAGAACCTTGTACAAAGCATCAATGGCATACTGATAAGCATTTCTGTTTTGCATATCTTCTCTTAACAAGACCTTTTGCTTTTTCTTTCTAACCTTTGTTTTTAGAGCAATTCTTGAAGCATCAAACTCTTTTAGCATCGATTCAATAGCAGGAATATACATTCGTACTACTAATTCTTCTCTGAATTCATTGTCTTCAAGCAAAGGAATTAAAGTTAGAGCATTAGGTAAATTGTCTGCCAATTCAACGCCTAAATCATTATTAACTTTTTCTTGTTCTTTTTTCATTTGGACTAAAAACTCCCCTCGTTTATAGTCTTCTGCATACAATACATATCCCAAATCAAGGTAGCAAATAGCCTGGATATGAAAAGTCATACCAAATAGCTCTTCTACTTCATGAGAGTCTAAACTATTGATAATGTCTAAAAAACTTGAAAAAGAATTATAAGCCGAGAGATATTTCTCTTTGAGAACATCGCCGCACTTATTTACTTGATCGATATATTTATCTGACGGATATCTGAATACATCTGCCAAGTAATTATAATGATTATAATTCTTCATTTTCATTTAATTTTATAAACCTCTCGCAGGTCTTTCTTTAAATCCAAATCCTGTTTCTCCTTTAAAGTCTGCAGTTGCCTCTATCATTTCGATGGACTCTTCTCTGTGAGCAGGAGGAATAACAAATCTTTCCTCAAACGTAGCTAAAGATGTTAATCCGTAAATATCATTAGCTGTTTTTTCATCAACTTTTGCTTTTTCCATTAACTCCTTAGCTTCTGCTTCTGTTAAGTCTCCAACAGTAACATTACGTCTGTGGTATTTTACACTCAACAGTTTTTCATATACCTCCACAATTCTGGATGTGTCTCCATTTGAAAATAAAGAAGCCAAATATTTAACCGGAACCCTGTTTTGATCTACTTTCGGGAAGAGATCTTTAGAGACAGTTTCATAATTTCCATTTGAATCCATTTGAGCCATTGCCGGCAACATTGGAGGAACATAGAATAAGTTCGGTAATGTTCTATATTCCGGGTGCAATGGTAAGGCAATTCCCCATTCTTTTACAAATTTGTAAACAGGAGATTCTTGAGCCGCTTTAATCGTAGAGTCATGTACACCATTAGCTCTAGCTGCCTTGATTACCTCAGGGTCAAAAGGATCAACATAGATGTCTAAATGATTATCTAATAAATCAGCGTCAGATGATGCTGCGTATTTTTCAATCTTATCAGCATCATATAACATTACCCCTAAGTATCTGATACGTCCAACACAAGAATGCATACAAGCCGGTGCTTGACCACTTTCTAAACGAGGGTAACATAAAATACATTTTTCAGATTTACCAGTATTCCAGTTATAGTATGATTTTTTATATGGGCAAGCTGTAACACACATACGCCAAGCTCGACATCTTTCTTGATTGATTAAAACTACCCCGTCTTCACCTCTTTTATAAAGAGCTCCGGAAGGACAAGATGCTACACAAGCAGGGTTTAAACAATGATTACAAATACGAGGTAAGTATTGTAATGTCATTTTTTCTAATTGGAACATTGCCTCTTGATCTGCGGCGTCCATGCCTTCTAAATTGTTGTCTTTACGAGCATAGTCGGGTGTACCACTTAAATCATCGTCCCAGTTAGGTCCGGATTTGATGTCAATAGGTTCACCTGTTATTAATGATACGGCTCTACCAATAGGTTGATCATTGCCTTCAGGGGCAGTAAACAAATCACTGTATTTATATGCCCATGGATGGTAATAATCTTCTAGTTTAGGCATATGAGGATTGTGGAAAATGTTTTTTAATCCTTTTAATTTTCCAGCACCTCTTAGTTTGATTGAATCCCCTTCTTTGATCCAACCTCCTTTGTATATTTCTTGGTCTTCCCATTTAGTAGGGTAACCTGTTCCCGGTTTTGTTTCAACGTTGTTCCACCACATATATTCCGCACCTCTTCTGTCTGTCCAAACGTTTTTACACGCGACAGAACAAGTGTGGCATCCGATACATTTATCAAGATGAAAAACCATTGAAACTTGTGCTCTAATATCCATATTGTATAGTATTAAGTGAGTTCTTATTATCTGTTATTAATATTCTACTTTAGTCATTTTTCTAACCAATACGTGTGTATCTCTGTTTACCCCAACAGGTCCCCAGTAATTAAAATGATAAGTAAATTGTCCATATCCACCACACATTAAGTTTGGTTTTAAGTGTACCCTTGTGAATGAGTTGTTCATACCTCCACGTCTTGGTTCACCGTTTTTACCTCTTCTTATTTGTGATTTAGGAATGTTGTATGTTCTTTCAACGGCATGATAAACGATACAGACACCTTTTGGAATACGAGAAGATACGTTTGCTCGTGCTACATAAACACCGTGGTCGTTGTAAACTTCAACATGATCGTTGTCTTTGATTCCTAGTTCAGCAGCATCTTCTTCACTAATCCAACAAGGCTCATTACCTCTTGAAAGTGTTAACATTCTTAAAGTATCACCATATGTTGAGTGGATATGCCACTTACCATGAGGAGTTAAACAGTTTAACATCTTCGCTTTACCATCATTGACCGTTTGTCTTAAATCTCCATAAGCTTCCGGTGTAGGAGATGGTTTATATGTTGGTAGATGTTCTCCAAATGCAATATAAGCATCATGATCCAGGTAGAAATGTTGACGCCCTGTTAATGTTCTCCAAGGAACAAACATATCTACATTATAAGTATATGCCGCATAGGTTCTTCCATTGTGCATTAATCCGGACCATAGAGGAGAAGAATTATAACGTTTAGGTTGAGCTTGTAAATCTCTATATTCAATCTGAATTGATTTATAATATTCACCTAATTCAGCGATTTCTTTTACTCCAATTTTTTCAGCGGCATTTCTATAAGCTCTATCCGCTAATTTACCATTGGTTAGAGTAGAGAGTTTAAGAATTGCATTAATGGCTTCAACATCATCTTTTAAAGATGGATATTTTTCGCCATTTTCCCATACTTGAACATGTCCACCGTTTCTTTGCTCCAGCATCTCATCGTATACATCCTCACACATGTAGTGGTTACCATGTGCTCCAAGTCCATTTTCTCTAATTCCTTTTCCTAAGGAAATAAATTTATCATAAATTTTAGTGTAATCTCGCTCTTTAAATATAATTTTATGCATTGTTTTACCCGGAATAGGATCACATTCTCCTTTAGACCAGTCTTGCATTTTTGTTTGAGCCATTTCATCTTTAGAATCATGAGAAAGCGGTAAGTTAACCACATCAGTCATCACATTAGGCAAGTATGTTTTTGCCATTTCTGAGACTTTAGCAGCTAATGATTGGAATATTTGCCAATCTGTTTTTGCTTCCCATACAGGAGGAATAGCTTCAGATAAAGGGTGAATGAAAGAGTGCATATCAGTTGAGTTGATATCTGCTTTTTCATACCAAGAAGCTGTTGGTAAAACAATATCGGAATATAAAGCAGAAGTGTCCATACGGAAGTTGATGTCAATAACCAAGTCCATTTTCCCTCTTGCTGCTTCTTTTTTGTATTCAATATCGCTAACAATATCTCCGGCCACTTCATCAGCAATTTTATTATTATGAGTTCCTAGGTAGTGGTCTAAGAAATACTCGTGTCCTTTTGCGGATGTTCCTATGGCATTACCTCTCCAGATAAACCAAACTCTAGGGAAGTTGACTTCTTCATCCGGTTGAACAACAGCATGTTTTAGCTGACCTGTTTTTAATTGTTCAACAATATAGTTTTTCATCGCTTCTTCTGTCGTATGACCGGCAGCTTTAGCTTCTTTTACAATGTCAAAATTAGATTTATTGTATTGTGGATAATAAGGCATCCAACCATTTCTAACTGCCATTACCGCCCAATCAGCAGTGTGCATATTGGCCACTTTATTATCGGGAGCGGAGTTATAATATTTTTGGTTTCCATCATATCTCCATTGAGAAGAATTGATGTAATGCCAAATAGGTGTTTGTTGTAAACGTGGAGCGGTTCCCCAATCTTTAGAACTCATTATTGTTGACCAAGAATCCATCGGAGCCAATTTCTCTTGTCCCACGTAGTGATTCATTCCTCCTCCGTTTTTACCGTTACATCCGGTTAACATTTGTGCCATAATCGCTGAACGGTAAATTAGATTTTCATGGAACCAGTGGTTGATACCCGCACCAACAATTACCATACAAGCTCCCTCTGTTTTTTCTGCTGTGATAGCCCATTCACGAGCGAGTTGAATAACCTCTTTACGACCAATTCCTGTGAAAATTTCTTGCCAAGCAGGAGTGTATGCGGCATCTTTATCATCATAAGAGGCAGGATAATCTCCTTCGAGTCTTCTATTGATACCATACTGTCCCATAATGATGTCATAAATAGTAGCAACCGGCACTTTGTTACCGTTAACATCAGTTATATAACGAACAGGAATTCCTCTTTTGGTTTTTTTGTCTAACCCGTATTCTACAAACTCTACTTGTAAAACACCATCATTTTTATTGATTAACGTTAACTCAGGATCATAATCTTTTCCTGTTTCTCCATCTTTAAAGAGAAGATTCCATTTTCCTTTTTCGTCTTGCCATCTAAATCCGGTTGTTCCCATTGGTACCACTAAATTACCGGTATTGGCATCATAATTTAAGAATTTCCAATCTCCGTTTTCAGCGTTTTTATGGTCGGCTAACTCATTAGCCCTCATCATTTTTCCCGGATGATAAGCGCCATCTTTTTCCTCTAATTTAACCAAGAAAGGACAGTCTGTAAAACGCTTAATATAATCGATAAAGTAAGGTGTTTGTTTATCAACATGGAATTCTTTTAAGATAACGTGAGTAACTGCCATCCAGAAAGCACCATCAGAGCCTGCATGAACAGGAATCCACTGATCAGCATGCTTAGCCACCATACTAAAGTCAGGAGACATTACTACTGTCTTTGTTCCATTGTGTCTTGCTTCTGAGAAGAAGTGGATATCAGGAGTACGAGTCATACCCAAGTTGGCCCCCATAGAGACAATAAACTTAGACTTATACCAGTCCGCAGATTCACAAACATCGGTTTGTTCTCCCCAAATTTCAGGGAAAGCATTAGGTAAGTCGCAATACCAATCATAAAAAGAAAGGTTTACTCCTCCCATTAATTGTAAATAACGAGCTCCTGCAGCATAACTTAACATACTCATTGCCGGAATAGGAGAGAACCCGATGATTCTATCCGACCCGTATTTTTGAATTGTATATATGTTTGATGCGGCGATTAATTCAACAACCTCATCCCAATGTACTCTTCTAAATCCTCCTTTACCTCTCGCTCTTTGATATCTCGCTCTTTTTTCTTTATTTGATTGTAAGTTCGCCCAAGCTTTTACAGGATCTCCTCCAGCCTTTTCTTTTTCTTCTCTAAACAAATCAATTAACGCTCCTCTGATGATAGGGTATTTTACTCTGATAGGGCTGTATAAATACCAAGAATAAGAGATTCCTCTTTGACACCCTCTAGGTTCATAAGGAGGTACCTCTTTATTAAACTGCGGGTAGTCCAGTTGTTGCATTTCCCATACAACGACACCGTCTTTAACATGGATTGCCCAAGAGCAACCTCCCGTACAGTTTACACCATGTGTTGATCTAACAACCTTATCATATTGCCATCTGTTTCTGTAAAATTCTTCCCATTTTCTTGTTTTCGGGGAAATTATATCTTCAATCCAACTCATAATTGTTGTGTATTAAGTTTTAAAATTTCAATTAAAATTTAGCGTCAATAGCGCTGTGTTGTCTTCTAAAAATATCTTCTTTGACCATTCCTCTTTTTCTATCCTTCCAAATTAGATGTGCTAATATGAACAAGATAATAAGCCCAACGCTTCCTCCAATTATAAAATAGCTGAAACCGCTTTTTTCTGTTTGAGCGTCTTTTGTAGCACTTGTATACTCAAAAAATGCAGATAATGCATCGAGTTCTTCTTTTGTTATTTTTTTATTTCCATAAGCTTTTTTCATTGCTGCATTAGGCAAACTTTCTGCAAAAACAATAGCGGTAGCACCATTTACTCCGGTTAAATCTTTTGCATATCGCCCTCCGGGAATTGATAACTGATCATTTGTAACATTATGGCATGTTATACAAGACGGACCTCCGTTTTTAAAACGAACAGACCCTTCAAATAGAGCCATTCCTTTTTTTGCCTGGTTAGAAAGAGCTGTTTCTTTTTGAGACACTTCAGCTTTTAAGAATGTAGCACATAGGAAAGTGCCTATAAACAATAGACCAACCTTTTTAATTAGTGTTTTACGATTCATTATGATTTGATTTTAATTATCATTAGTAATAAACTTCATTACAAATATGAATGTAATAAACATTTTATTTTATGATTTGAATCATAAAACGGAAAATTTTGGTTAAAAAACGATAAAAAAATATCTGAGAAGATGATTTATATCAACAATATGATAAATAATCGGTTAAAGAAGTGAAAAATAAAAACTTATTTTTCAGGACGGGCTAACGATCTTAATTTTTCTAAATCTAAAATGTGAATGGATTTACCCTCTAGTTTAATAATACCTTGCTTTGAAAAATCAGCTAAGAAACGAATAACCGTCTCGTACGTTGTGCCTGCTTTGCTGGCAATATCCTTCCTGCTTAAGGTATAGCTTAGCTTTGTTGATTTGTCATTTTCAAAACCAAAGGCTTTATAATTGTCAAAAATGGCCCTGGCAATTAAATTGACAGCCGGGTATTGTTTTATTTTTGCTTCTGATTTTCTTAATTCTTCAGCAAAGAGCATCATTAAATGATAAGTGAAATCAGCATTAATACGGGACAACGTATTAAAAGTTTCAATTGACATAAAAGAGATTTGTGTGTCCTCTAAAGCGATTGCCGATATAGGGTATGTCCAGTTTCCTCCAAAACCGCGATGACCTAAAACGTCACCTGTTTTGGCTAGTCTAATTAATCTATCAGAGCCGTTGAATTGTCTATAAGTTACTTTTACTTTTCCTGAATCAATAAAAAATAAACCTTGAGTTTTTTCTCCCGCATTAAAAATATATTGATCCTTTTTAAATGTTAACTTTATTAACTTTGAATCTACAAAGTCTTTCCATTCTTTAGAGCAGTGTCTATCCAAAAAACTTTCCATAAAACTTATCCTCCAATAGTTGTCATTGATCTGTTTTTCATTGTTTTAGCAAAGTTGTCATCAAGAGCATGAGCGCCCCCTCTTTCTTTCTTTTTATTTAAAATAGATTCAATGATTAATTTTTTAATATCTCTTTTTTTTCTAAGATTTGTTAACAAATCTATTTCTGTTTGGGAAAATAAACAATTTTTAATTTTTCCGTCGGCGGTTAATCTAATTCTGTTACAAGTATCACAGAAAGGGTTTGTTACAGAAGCAATAACACCAAATGTTCCTTTAGCATTTTGTAACTTATAATTTCTTGCAGTATCATTTTTTTTATCTTCAACTTTTTGTATTGCCTCCTGACCAAAATAATCATAAGCAATTTCCATGATTTCTTTATAGGAAACTTTTTTATCCCAGTTCCATTTATTGCCATCAAAAGGCATGAATTCAATAAAACGGATATGGACATTGTCTATTAGAGTCCATTTGATAAAGTCAGGAATTTCATGTTCGTTGAGATTGCGGATTATTACCGCATTTACTTTAACATGAAAATCGTTTTTGATGAGTAAGTCTATATTCGATTTTATTCTCTTAAAATAATTCCGTCTGGAAATTTTATCAAAACTTTCCTCATTTAAAGAGTCTAAACTTACATTAACAGATTTAATTCCGGCTTGTTTAAATGTGTCTATATACCGATCTACAAGAACAGCATTTGTGGTAATTGCTAGCTCTACCGGTAATTCTCCCAATTTCAACAATAAATTCGCAACATCTTTTTTGATTAGGGGCTCACCTCCTGTTAAACGGATTTTTTTAACCCCCATTTCAACAAAAGTTTGTGCTATTTCCAAAACTTCTTCGGAAGTCATAAAATTAGCTTTATCCCTCAATTGAACACCTTCTTCAGGCATACAATAAAAGCATCGCAAGTTACATCGTTCTGTCAACGAAATTCTCAAGTAATCGTGAACACGACCAAAAGTATCAACAATATGTTGTTTTTTATTAGGCATAAATTTCTGCTAACTCTTCTGTGGTTAGTAACTTTTGAGCTAACGGGAATATTGTGTTATCTTCTCTGAAGATGTGTAGTTTTAGTAATTCAACTAATTCTTTACCATTATTATAAGCCAAATCAAAGGTTACGGCTATATCAGCGGGATCTTTTAAACGCATTGCTAAACCAAGCAGGTTAAATGTTAATGTAGCTAACTGAATGAGTTTAACATGGTCGTCTTCCATTAAATCTACCGGAGTATGAGGATTTTCTTTACTTGGAGAATGTTCACCCGATTCAAGTAGCCTTTTTTGTAAAATAGGGAATAGCCCTTTTTCTTCCTTTCTATTATGAGGCATTATTTTCTCATCAAAAGTGATAAAAAAATTATTAAAAGCAGCATTAGTTTCTTTTGTAATGTAGTATCCTGATTGTTTAAACTCATGCAATGCTTTTTCAAAATCTTCAATGATTTTCTCAACCGCTTTGTGCTCATCTACCAACTCTTTCAAGTTATCTTCCAGCTCATCGTAATTTAAACCAACTGTTCTTTTTTTATCAAAAGCATCCGGTGGATCCATGGGGGACAACTCTTCAAC
>JALWLM010000524.1 GCA_027084145.1 Crocinitomicaceae bacterium
AAAACATTACGACACCGGAAGACACGCCTGTAAGTGGTGACTTAACCGATGCGGGAGATAGTGATGTTGACGGAAACTTAGTGGTAAATACAACGCCGATAGTTAACCCGTCTAACGGAACAATCGTTGTTAACCCTGACGGTACTTACACTTACACACCAAACTCTAACTTCAACGGACAAGATACCGTTGTGGTTGAGATTTGTGATGACGGTACTCCGTTACCTGCATTATGTACGAACGATACTATATTTATAACCGTTACTAATGTTCCAGATACTGACGGTGATGGTATTCCAGACTCAGTTGACATTGATAATGATAATGACGGAATTCCTGACACAGTTGAAGATGTTGATGCTGACGGAGATGGTAACCCATTCACGAATCCAACAGATACGGATGGAGATGGTATTCCGGACATCTTTGACTTAGATTCAGACAATGACGGTATTGCGGATATTGTTGAAGCGGGTGGTACGGATACGAATAATGATGGTTTAGTAGATGACATCAACCCTGGCGGTACATTAGTTAATGATACAGATGGTGACGGATTAGATGACAACTATGACGGAGATAATGGAGGAACATATATTCCGACACCTGATTTTGATGGAGACGGTAAACCGGATTTCCAAGATGTTGATTCAGACAATGACGGTATCATGGATATTGTTGAAGACGGAGGAGTTGATACAAATGGAGACGGTTACGTTGATACATTCGATCCAAACACCGGAGTATTATCTGATGATGCAAACGGAGATGGATGGACAGATACAGTTCCAACAGATGGTCAAGAGGATACAGACGGTGACGGTCATCCTGATTATGTAGACTTGGATTCAGACAATGACGGGACACCGGATATTATTGAAGACGGAGGAGTTGATACAGATGGAGATGGAATGGTTGATAATTTCACAGATGCTGATAGTGACGGAGCAGACGACAATAATATGACTGACGGGTTAGCTGATGTTGATGGGGATGGTATTCCAAATCATGAGGATTTAGATTCTGATAATGATGGCATTACAGATGCTATTGAAAACGGAAAACCGGATGCTGATGGAGATGGAGTAATTGATGGATTTACAGATGCTGACGGAGATGGATGGGATGATAACAATCCAACGACTAACCCAACAGACACAGATGGAGACGGTATCTCAGACGATCATGAAATAGATTCAGATGATGATGGTATTGACGATATTATTGAAGGAGGAGGAACCGATACCAACGGAGATGGTTTAATTGATAATTTCAATGATGGTGACGGAGACGGATTAGATGATGATGACGCGTTAACACCACCGGATACAGACGGAGATGGAAACTTTGATTTCCAAGATGTTGATTCTGATGATGATGGCGTATTAGATAGTGATGAGAACGATCCTAACGGAGATGGTGTAGGTCCGGATGATACGGATGGAGATGGTACACCGGATTATCAAGATGTTGATGATGATAATGATGGTATTCTAACAAGTGACGAGTTAGATGAAGATGGAGACAATTTATTGGATGACTGTGATGAAGACGGTACACCGGACTATCTTGATGTAGATCCATGTGAGTTGTTTATTCCTCAAGGATTCTCACCGGATAACGACGGTTACAATGATTACTTTGTAATTAAAGGATCTGAAGCTTATCCAAACTTAACGATCACAATCTTTAACAGATGGGGTAATAAAGTTTATGAATCTACAGGAGGATATGCAAATGATTGGAATGGAACTAATCAATTTGGTATAACCGTAGGAACAAGAGATTTACCTGAAGGAACTTACTTCTATGTAATAGACTTAGGAGAAGGAAATGGTAAAGATGACATCATTAAAGGATACGTTTATTTAAAAAGATAAAACGAATTAATCTCCCCTCCCAACGCTGTTGGGGGGGATTATTAAACTAAAATGATATGAAAAAGATATTAATTATAGGATTAACATTGTTGTCAACACTAAGTGTTAATGCTCAACAAGAAGCAATGTTTACACATTATTCATTTAATACTTTAGCGGTTAATCCGGGTTATGCCGGTAGCAGAGATGCGTTAACGGTAACGGGTTTACACCGTAGTCAATGGGTTGGTTTTCCGGGAGCTCCCCGTACACAAACTTTAACTGCTCATGCTCCGGTTATGAATGAAAAGATTGGTTTAGGCTTATCTGTATTAAACGATCAAATAGGACCGACTAAACAGACTGCTTTTTATGTGGATTTTGCCTATAAGATTCCGGTAGGTAAAGGGAAATTAGCCTTTGGTTTAAAAGCCGGGGCAAATATGTTAAGAGCGAATCTTAGCGAGTTATCAACCGACCAACCTAATGATCCGCAGTTTCAACAAGGTATCCAAAGTCAGTTTTTACCGAATTTCGGATTTGGATTATATTATTCGACCTCTAAATATTACATTGGTTTGTCAACACCGAGATTGTTAGAGAATAATTATGAAACAAACAGTACGACGGGGAGTTTAGAAGGAGGAGAGAGACGCCATTATTATTTTATAGCGGGAACAGTTTTTCCGTTAAATGAAAGGCAAACCGTTAAATTAAGGCCCACTACTTTTGTTAAATTAACCCAAGCTGCGCCTGTTGAGATGGATTTAACGGCATTGTTTTATTTTCGTGACAAATATTGGATAGGTCCGATGTTTAGAACGGGAGATGCCTTAGGGGTGTTAGCGGGATTAAATATTACCGATCAATTTTCATTTGGCTATTCATTTGATTGGTCTTATGGGAACAAGACGGTAAAATATAACGGAGGTTCACATGAAATCATGTTGAGATACGATTTCTATTTTAATGATAAAGCTAAAATCAGATCACCAAGATATTTCTAAACCAAAACCAAAAGAAAAATACAATGAAAAATATAGGGTTAATAATCGTAATATTTAGTTTAGCACTTAGCACTTTTGGACAAGAATCCAATCTCGCTAAACTTAAAAAAGCCAACAAACAATATGAAGGATTTTCATATTCAAAGGCAATAAAAACATTTGAAGAATCAGCAGATAATTCAATTACGACAAGACGTAAATTAGGAGATTCTTATCAGAAGGTAGGAGATTTAGAAAAGGCCGAGGAAATTTATGCAGAGATCGTAAAATCGGACAAAGCAACGGCAGAGGACATTTACACTTATGCATCCCTACTTGAAGAAAATAAAAAATACACCCAAGCAGATACTTGGATGGAAAAATTTGTTTCAATGATGCCTCAAGATAAAAGAGCGATTGCTTACAAAAAAAATAAAGATGCTTATAATCAGTTGTTGAAAGACAAAGGACAATTTAAAATCAAAAACTTGGACATTAATTCAGCCCAAGAAGATTTTGCCCCTGTGTTTTATAAAGACAAAGTATTGTTTGCTTCATCAAGAGAAGGAGTAAAGCCGATTCGTAGAAAATGGAATTGGAATAAACTTCCATTTTTAGACATCTATCAAGCCAATAAAGCAGATAATTATGAATTATCAATGGCAAAGAGGTTTGAAAAAAGAAAGTTTAACAAGAAATACCATGAAGGTCCTGTAGCATTTAACAAAGAAGAAACCAAAATGTGGTTTACAAGAAACAATTACCAAGGGAAAAGTACAGATGGAACTATTAAACTACAAATTTGGTCTTCAGAAATTAATGAAGATGGAAAGTGGTCAAAACCTGTAGCTTTTCCACTAAATTCAAATGAATATTCAGTAGGACATGCTTCAATAAGTCCGGATGGAAAATGGATGTATTTCGCATCAGATATGCCGGGTGGTCTTGGAGGAGTTGATATTTACAAAATTGAAATTAAAGAAGACGGAACTTACGGCAAAGCCATTAATTTAGGAAATAAGATTAATACAGAAGGCAATGAAATGTTTCCGATGGTGCACCAAGACGGCATGTTATTTTTCGCCTCAGACGGACTGGCGGGGCTTGGAGGTTTGGATGTATTTGTGGCCCAATTAAAAGATGATGGTTCAATAGGAAAAGTAATGAACTTGGGTACACCGATTAATTCAAGTAAAGATGATTTTGCTTTTATTTTAGACAATAGTGCAAAAGGAGGTTATTTTTCGTCTAACAGAGAGGGTGGAAAAGGTGATGATGATATTTATTCATTTACCTTATTAAAACCATTTACTTTCGGAAAAATTATTAAAGGAACAGCTAAAGACAAAAAGGGTAATATTTTGGCAGATGCCATTATCAACCTTTATGACGAAAACGGTAATGTAATTGAAACAACAACCGCTGATGCAAATGGTCAATACGAATTCCAAGTTGAAGCGGATAAAAAGTTTACATTAGAGGGGAAAAAGGAAAAATACTTTGATGGTCAAAATACAGCAGATACTCATACGGAAGAAGATGTTGTAATAGCGGATTTAGTATTGGAAAAAGACCCCGGTTTATCGCTTTATGCTTTAATTACAGATAAAAAAACAGGTGAACCTCTTGAAAATGTCACTGTAATATTAACAGATAATATGACAGGTACCTCTGAGACATATATCACACCAACAACGGGTGATTTAAGAAAAGCGCTTCAAGGTAAAAAATTAGGCGATAGAGGGAGTTATAACTTAACCTTACAAAAAGAGGGTTACTTTACAAAAACAGTCACGTACAATACTGAATTTGATCATGAAGGGCAATATGATGTTCACGCTAATTTAGACTTAGGAATGGACCCTGAAGTAAAAGACCTTTCGGAAATGGTTCAAATTAATCCTATTAACTTTGATTTGAATAAATACAATATTCGCCCCGATGCTGCTAAAGAATTGGATAAGATTGTGGAGGTTATGAATAAGTATCCGAAGATGGTAGTAGAGTTAGGTTCACACACGGATTGTAGAGGTTCAAAGGCTTATAATGAAAGGTTATCAGATCGTAGAGCGAAAGCATCTGCCGCTTACATTAAAGCGAGAATCACGAACCCTGAACGTATTTACGGTAAAGGATACGGAGAATCAAGGTTATTGAATGATTGTGCTTGTGAAGGTCGAGTAAAATCTGATTGTTCAGAAGAAGAACATGCTAAAAACCGTCGTACGGAATTTAAAGTGATTTCAACAGGAAACGACAAGGTTAAGGTTGTAAATACATCTTCTGATTCTTTTGACAAATAATACAAAGTAGATTTTATTTTAGATGATCAATAAAAAACAATCATCCGTCCTATGGGCAGATGATTATTTTTTTATAATGTGTTGTTCTTTATAACATGTCTGTTAAATGGATTTAGGACAGCTTTGTAAATACCATCCTACGGTGTAATAATATTTTCTATTACGGAACTTTCTTTTACTTTTTCCAATCGTAATGTATTAATAAAAATGTTTTCATTTGGGATTGTAGAAACAACACCTTTTAATTCTGCTAATTAAAGGCAGAAAAACGAAACGTACAAAAGGAGTATATTTATAATTTTGCCGAAAACCCGCATAAATAAAAGCATTGAGCCGTATTTTTGCCCAAAGTCTAAAACGACACTTGAAAAACGAATTTTTGTATTCTCTTTGATTTGCCTTTTATTGAATACTTGATTTTTATCCCCTTTTCTTTGATTCTATTAACACTAAACCTTTAAAAAGTGTTAAATACCGCTATCCTTTTAAAATAAAAGCATACAGAAAGTATTTACTCCCAATTTTTATCCGTTTTTAAACCTTTTTAATGCCCTGTTAAAGATCCTTTAATACCTTTTGGCCGAAAACGCAAAAAATGCTGTTGGGCATACTGTTGGGCATACTGTTGGGCATACCTTTTCAGGTTTTTTTAAGCAGATTTTAATATATATAATATCCGAAAATACCCTTTAAAACGTAAAAAACAGTGTATTTATAGGGGGATAATACTATGATAGATTTATTTTAATTATTGATTATCAACAACTTACATTAAAACATTAAAAAAAAATGTGTGTAAAGGGGAAAAGGTGTGTACAATTTGAATAAAAAAGGTGCTTTAAAAGGACTATTCAATACGAATTACACCAACAATTAATGCAATGCCGGTGATTTCTTCTTTTGGGACTTCAAAAGGCGGATAGTCTTTATTATCTGACTTTAAAACAAGTGTATCATCAGACGATCCTTGTAAGAGTCGTTTGACTAAGATACCTTGTTCCATTGTTGCAATCACATGCGGTTTATTCCATTGTATGAATCTACTTTCTTGAATAATACAACAGGCGACAACATCACCACTATTGTACTTAGGATACATGCTATTTCCTCTTACTTCGATCATAAAATCAACCTTAGTGTGTTTAAATTTAGGGATAACATAGTATTCTTTAACATCTTGCTCACTAATACAAAATTCTCCGCTTCCAAATCCCGCAACAGCATCCTGGTAAACCAACGGTATAGGTTTTAAACCTTCGGTCCCTTTCATCACCGGTTGAGCTGAGGCAAGCTCTTCTGATCTCAACATCTCTCCTTTACCTGTTAATAACCATTGAGGGTTTATGTCAGTAAAATAATCTAATATTTTCGCATACTTATCAGTTCCAATATCCCTGCTTTTATCCAAAAAGCCATTGGAAAATCCTAAATCTTTATGAAATTTATATTTACTAATACCTTTTAAATCAAGTATTTGTAAAATTCTATCAGTAATATTTTTCTTTTTATTAGAATATTTTTGCATATTATTAGAATATATTATTATATTTGCATTGTAGTCTTGTTAAAGTATTCTAAAAGTATGAAAAGAATTACAATCCGCAAAATTAGAGAGTTATTGATTAAAGGTGATATTGCAGCGATATCAAAGCAAACAGGTTTTAATAAAGATTATGTAGGCAGGGTTCTTCGAGGTGAAAAAGCAATCACAACTCGTAATCTAAATATTATCAGAACAGCACTCGATCTAATTAAAGAACGAAGAGATCTGAATCGTGAAATCGAAAACTTATAAAAATGATCGAAACCTACAACAACATATTATGCATTCACGCCGGCTGGTTAATTGAGAAAGGGGGCCTTTCGTTGCCGAATTACAAGAAACTTAAACGTATGTCCCGTATCAATGTTATCCGTCGTGCGTCTTATTGTACTCCCGCTCTAATCGAATGGGATTCTTTGCCTGACAGATTTCAAGAAAAAGTAAAGTCGATTTTAGGTTACGATCCTAAAGACGGAAGAAGAGACTGGTGCTTCTCTGATTATCTTAAAAATGATGAGGAAGCTTTGAAGTTCTTCAAAAGGTGTATAGCTAAAAACGGCAAAGCAATCTCTCAAAGAACAGTTGATATATATCACGCTAAAGTAATGGTGCTAAACGCCATTGATATGGTTTTAAAGCATCATGACGGAACACGTAGGGCTTTAGGAAAGAGAGATACTTTACTATGGAAGAATTTAACAGAGGTCATCCGTAAATTAGACGCGGAAATTTATCCTCACAGACTGCCTAAAAATTATCGCCGGTTAAAACAAAAATATTACGATTATAAGTCAAGAGGTTACGAAGCAATATTACATGGAGGTATAGGAAACTCAAACAGGGATGTGCTTCTTGGAGAAGCTAAGACTTGGTTGCTTACAAGATGGTCTGACCCTATCAACAGAGTTGCTACAATTAGACAGTTGTTTGATGAATACAATGAAGTTGCTAAAGAAAAAGGATGGAAAAAGCTTATAAGCGACAGAACTATTAAGCTTTACTTATATGATGAAGAGGTACAGCACTTATGGTATGGTGCAAGATATGGAGAAAGAGTAAGTAAAGAGAGATATACTTATCACATTGGAACAAGAATGCCAAGTTACAGGGATAGTTTATGGTATTCGGATGGTACAAAGTTAAATCTATTCTACCTTGACGAAAATGGCAACATTGCCACAGCTACTGTTTACGAAGTAATGGATGCTTATAGCGAGGTGCTTCTAGGTTTCCATGTAAGTAAGACAGAGAACTACGAAGCCCAATACTTTGCATATAAAATGGCAGCAAAAGTGTCTGGACACAAACCATATCAAATCGCTTTTGATAATCAAGGAGGTCACGGAAAGTTGAAATCAATGAACTTTTTAAAGAAGATATCCCGCTTATCCATTAAAACCCAGCCATATAACGGTAAAAGTAAAACGATAGAGAGTGCTTTTGGACGTTTTCAACAGCAATTCATGAAGCGTCTATGGAATTACACGGGTCAAAACATAACAGCCAAAAGATTAGAGAGTAAGATTAACAAGGAGTTCTTACTTGCCAATAAAGATAACCTACCTACTTGGGATGAAATGATACTTCAGTACAAGAAGATCAGAGAGAAATGGAACACGGCACCACATCACAGAACCGGCATTCCAAGAATACAAATGTATGAAGCATCTGTTAATCCGGAAACAAAACCAATCTCACTTGATGATATGGTAGATCTGTTTTGGCTTGAAAGAGAACAACCGGTTAAACTGTCTCCTTATGGATTGACATTCAAAGACAAAGGAGTTAAGAAGCACTACATGAAATACCTTAATGACGGCATTACTCCTGATGTAGATTGGCTAAAGAAAAACATTGATAAGAAGTTTTATATCAAATATGATCCGGAAGATGAAAGCGAAATATGGATTTATGAGATAACTCCTACAGGTAAAGCTTTTTCAACGGTCCTAACACCTAAGATATTCGTGTCAAGAGGTAAGCAAGAACAAACAGAAGCAGACATCAAACATATTAACGCTGCGCTTCTTGCAAACAAACAACATAGAGTTGCTACAAGAAATAAATTAGAGACTATACAGGAAGCCCATAAAGCAACACCACAGCAACAGGGGTTCAATGCACCGGTGATTTCGGGAATAGAGAGTTCAAAAAGAAAGAAAAGACGTGTTGTTACTCCTGACTATGGCAAGTCGATTAGCAATAAAACAGTAATAGATGTTGATGATGAAATACAAGATATTGAACTGGAAGCATGGAACATGCTTAAATAAAAAAGCTCTCCTTGAATGGAGAGCCGATTTAATGAAAACACAA
>JALWLM010000525.1 GCA_027084145.1 Crocinitomicaceae bacterium
AAATTCAAAGCATAAATATCTATTAGAAAAATGCTCTAATTTCCATTCCTCCTGTGTGAATTGTTTTATTCCCTTCTGATTTTCTACCATTATAACGAAAAGAGAGTTGTAAATTTTTAGAAATAGAACGTTGATATCCCAAATCCCAAGTATAGTTGACTCCTGAACGTAAACCTTCTAACATTTCAAAACCTATTGTTGAATTTTCCTGTCCTTGATAATAGATATTTAAAACTTTGATTCCTCCTTGTAAACTTCCTTTCTTAGGTTGATTCCATTTAAACGTTGTCCCTATTTCTGAAATAAAAGCCTTTTCTCCTCCTAATAATTCTTGATTTATTTTTTCTGAATAACGTCCATCTAAAGTCACCCTGAAAACAGTATTCGGTTGATAAATAAATGAAGGTTCTACCGATGAATATTGAATCTTAAAATTACGTCCTGAAACATAATCTGCATTAGATTCTTTTTGTCCCTGTGATACTTTGCCTTCAATTGTAAATTTCCGGTAAAGATTCCATCGAATCCCTATTTTATTTGAAAAATGAGAACGAGAATCAAAACCACTTGCCAAAAGTATTTTGTTCTGAATGCTACTAATCATATAATCCATACTAAAAATACTTGATGTTCGATTAAAAAACAATGTATTCTTCAAATTAGATGATGCGGTAATTAAACTCGTATCTTTAAAATGTTCTATAAACGGATTAAATGCTCCCTGATTGTTATTACTCATTTTGTATTTAATTCTTGCTCTTGCTTGATTGGAAAAGAGTGACAAAACTTTCAAAATACCTTTTTTATTACCCCAAATGCGTTCCGGCTTCCAAAATAAAGATTGATTATACTCGGTTGAATAGGTTCTAACATAAGTATTGCTTGGAGTAAAAACTCGGATATACTTTGCCTGATCCGGGAATTGAGCTATTTCAAATTCGTTTAAATCTTTTACTCCATCCCCATTATAATCTATCCAAGCATAGATACCTTGCCCTGCATTTACTTCAATATATAGAAATTCTCGTTTTAATTCTAAACCTGATCCTATCTCATAATAGGTGTTAAGTGACAATGCATTTTTAAATAATCTCACATTATAATCGACTCTTCCGAGTAAAGTGTTCTCCGGTTTTTGCGGTAATAAAACACTATCAATGATGTTCAATTGCCGGATACTTCCCATCAGTTCCAAACTTTGTTGTTTCCATTTCGAAAAACGAAAATTTAATCCTGTTGTTTTTGCTTTTGCTGCAAATTTTAAACGAGTACTGTCCGATCGTTTATCATAACGTTCTCTATAAAATACTTTGTAATCTATATCTGATGAATCAGGGTTTGTAATGTAAAATTGATAGTCCCAAAACTCATAACTATTTGAGTTTAGATAACTTGTTCTAAATTTATTTTGCTCAAAATCATCTTGATAACCTAATCGAATCCATCCTATTTTTTGAGAAATATTGAGTTTATGCCGTAAAAATGTTGATCGTTCTTGAGACTCCCCCGAAAGATAACTACTTGTCCATTGTGATTGAAACCCCTTATCACTCCATTTCCCTGAAAAATCTGCTTTAGTCCCTTCATAATCACCCCCTATCCGATAGTTTTTCCCTTCCAATTGAAAAATTCCTTTCTCTTCTCTTTCAAAATTTAAAGTCACTCCAGATAAAGTATTATTCCCTTCAAATCCTTTTCCTCTAACATTCCAATCCCTATCAAATTCCATTGTTCTAAACTGTTCTATTGATATAAAATAAGGATCTATTGATTCCAAGTTAAAAGAACTTTCCATTTTCCATTTCTCTTTTTTCCCCAAGAAAGTTTTTTTATAAATTTTAAGCCATCCTGCATAGCCTTTATCATCAAAAGCATCTTTCCTTGAAAAAGTATTCAAATCATTTTTAGAATATGCCAATTCAGTTTCCACGTGCCAACCTTTTGTAACCTCTATATGAACTCCGGCATTCACCATACTTTTTTGTTTAGGCGTTATTACTAATCTTGACGGAGCATAATCT
>JALWLM010000526.1 GCA_027084145.1 Crocinitomicaceae bacterium
ATATAAAAATGTAGATGTTGATTAAATCGCTGAATTTAAGGTTATTATATTTAATTTATTTTGTTTTTCTATTTTTATATATAAAAAGAAAAAGTAGGTTTTTACACAATAAAAAAAGAGTTTCTTCGCTATCTTTGTACACATCATAGTAGTAGGTTAGGTTGATTAATTTGAGAGTGGAAAACACCTGTTCTCTACTCTCTTTTTTTATTGTGTAATGCAGTTATGACAATTTTTATTTTTTCTTTAGTGCTTTATATAATATAACAACACCTGCTATAATAAAAGGAATGCTTAAAATTTGTCCGGTATTTAAAAACAATTCATTATCTCTTGCTGTTTGTCCTAATTTTACAAACTCAACAATAAGCCTTGATCCGAAAACACCAATTAAAAAAGTACCGAACAATATTCCGGGTTTTTTCCATGCATCTTTTTTCCAATAAAGAAATAATAATAAGAGAAAAAGCAGGAAATAACAAATCGCTTCGTATAATTGAGCCGGATGACGAGCAGGAATTTCCGACCAATCACAATCATATCGAGGAAAACAATCATGGTGTAAAAATTTAAAACCCCAAGGAACCGTTGTTTCTTCTCCTACAATTTCATGGTTGACTAAATTCCCTAAACGAATAAAAGTTCCTGCAATAGCGATTGGAGCAGATATTCTATCTAAAATCCACATCATTGGACGTTTAATAATTCTTTTCGAATAAATGTATAATGCGATTAAAATAGCAATAGCTCCCCCATGACTGGCAAGCCCCCCTTCCCATACTTTAAAAATTGACAAGGGATGAGAAAAATAACCTTCCTCAACATAACCATTGGGGTGGACAACGTCAAAGTAAGGGCCGTAAAAAAGAACATGCCCTAATCTTGCACCGATAATTGTTGCAAGAACAACATATAAGACAAGTTTATCTAAATATTCTTCTTGAACACCTTCTTTCTTAAATACTTTTTGAATGACAAGATATCCTAAAAATAAACCGGAGACAAAAAGTAATCCGTATAAATTTGGAGTATTCCAGCCGTCAATTAATTCAGCACTGACATCCCAGTGAATAAATAATTTCATTGAATGAGTTTTTTAAATATAAATATAATGAAAGGAATAGATTATCCTTCAAAAATAATAGAAAACCACCAAACTTGATTGTATAATTTATTGATGGGTTCTGCAATAAAGGTGTTTTCGGGAACGAGACTATTCTTAAATCCTCTGGAATATTTAATTTCCATTCCAAATTTAAAAAACTCAGCAAAAAATTCTACGCCAACCCCTATTTGTCCTTGGAAATCATGTTTTCGTATTTTGATAAAAGGGTCTAAATAATCTTGACTTGCATTTTCTTGGGATTGTAAATCAATTGAATATTGCGCTCCGATGAGAGTGTAGGCGGCAAAATTATTAACCCTTAATGTTCTAAATTGAAGCATTAACGGGAAGTCAATGTTGGTAGAATTAATACGCTCTTGGTTCGTAATATCCAGTGTTGTATCCGGATCATCAAAAACATAATCCAATATTCTTTCTTGAAAAGAAAGGGTTGGAATTAATCTTAATCGAACCACGGGTGTCCACAATTTTAAAGTCGAAACAATACCAACTTGTCCTCCCGGAGAGTATCGGGCAGTTAGAGATTTTAGTTTGTATTTTGAAAAAGCATCAGGAGTTTGAATTAATGAAAATCCGGAAGTATTAAACCCCAACATAAACCCGAAATGAATGGTGTGCTCATCAAAACGACGATAGTTTTTTGGCTTTTCCTTTTGTGAAAAAGAAATAAGTGAAAAAGAAATAAACCATATAAAAAGGAAGCCTCTCATGATAGATGATAACGGTAATCTTTTCTTCTTATTTTGTAGCATAGTAAATTGTGGCAATTCCCCCCGATAAGCGCTTTGATTTTACATCTTTATACCCCAGTTTTCTCATAATGTTTTTAAAATCTTCTCCTTCCGGAAAGGCTTCTACGGATTCGGGAAGATAAGCATAAGCTCTTTTATCTTTAGAAATTTTTTCTCCTAAAAAAGGAATAATGCGTTTAGAGTAAAAACCAAAGAGTTGTTTTACAGGAAATATTTTTGGTTTTGAAAACTCTAAAATAACCAATCTTCCTCCTTCTCGAACAACACGTAGCATTTCGGATAAACCATTTTCCAGATTTTCAAAATTACGAACACCAAACCCAACGGTTAACCCGTCAAAATAATTGTCTTCAAAAGGGAGGTTTTCAGAGTCGCCCGGTTTCATTTTTATGATATGGTTGACCCCCTTTTTTTTCATTTTTTTCTCACCTATTTTGAGCATTCCTTCAGAAATATCAACACCAATGATTTCTTCGGGGTTGAGACTTAATGCTTCTAAAGCAAAATCTCCCGTTCCGGTTGCTATATCAATAATTTTTTTAGGGTGAACTTCTTTCAATATTCGGATTGCTTTTTTTCTCCACAATTTATCAATCCCCATAGAAAGTAAATGATTTAAAAAATCATATTTTTTAGAAATATTATTAAACATTTCCGCAACTTCCTCTTTTTTTGAGGCACTTTCGTTATTGTATGGTTTAACTTCTTGTTTTTTCATATTATCCTACCATTGTATGTCCCGAAGGGTATTTAAAATCGCTACTAATTGCCTTTTTACCAACAAGATAAGCAATGGTTAATGTTCCTACCCGTCCAATAAACATTGCAATAATTAAAATGATTTTACCGGGGGTAGATAAATCCGATGTAATTCCTGTTGATAGACCAACGGTGCTGGCTGCAGAGACGTGTTCAAAGACAATGTCTAAAAATGTAAATTTTCCTAAGGCTATTGCTTCAGACTCCGTAATCGATAAACCGACAACACCTACAATGTTTCCTACAATAAAAAACAAAAAGATAGCATAAGCCTTCATAACAAGGTCGTTCGAAATGGTTCGTTTAAAAAGTTGGGTGTATTTGTATCCTTTAATGGTGGAAATAAGTGAAGCATACATAATGGCAAAAGTAGAGGTTCGAATACCCCCTCCGGCAGATCCTGAAGAGGCACCGATAAACATTAACACAAGAAAAATGATTAAAACCGGCATAGAGATGGAGTTTGTATCAACAACATTAAAACCGGCATTTCTTGTTGTCATAGACTCATAAAGGGAAATAATAATTTTTTTATAAAAAGGCTCATGGTCTAATGTGTTATTCCATTCTAAAGCAAGAAAGATTATCGCTCCCAAAAACAATAAAGCAAGAGTAAAATACAAGGATATTTTAGTTCCGAAATCAATGGTTTTCCAAGGATATTTTATTCGTTCACGAATACGACGAATATCAAAAAGATCAAAGACATAAATCATACCTAGCCCTCCCAAGAAAAATAAAATTAAAACAATAGTATGTACAAACATATTATTAATAACATCCGGATGCATCATTCCTCCTTCTAAAATGGAAAGTCCTGCATTATTAAACGCAGAAACACCGTGAAATAAAGATTGAAAAAAGCGATCGTTAAAGTCAGAAAATAATCCTTCGTTTCCAAATGAGATAAAGAGCAGAATAAACCCGATTAATTCAATTGTTGTTGCCCAAACAATAATTTTTGTAAGCATGGATTTTGCAGATATAATAGAATCTTCATTAATAAAGTCTTCGATAATTTCATGATATTTAATTCCGACTCCAAATTTTGCGGCAACAAGCATTAACGCACCAAAAGCAATAGTATTTAAGCCTCCTAATTTGATTAAAATAAGAACGATGACTTGTCCCTTAAAGGTTAAATCACTTGCCAGACTAACAGTGGATAATCCTGTAACACTCACCGAAGACATCGATAAGAAGATGGAATCAATAAATTTCATTCCTCCATCAACTCTTGACATTTCCGGAAGCATTAACAATAACCCGCCAATTAACGTCATTGTAGAGATCGATAAAACAAACATCCATCCCGGATGTATTTTCAACCATGGTTTAAAGTTTTCTTTTCGAACGACACTTAGAATAATAAGAAGAAAGACAAAGAGTTGTATAAAAATCATTGAAAAATCAGCAAAGGAACTAAAACCCAAATATCTAAACAGGGGTTCTATAACAAGGTTTCCTGTAAGGTTATAGGATACCCCCTCGATAACCAGTAATAGAATGACAACCCCTTCCAACCAGTTTTTACGTAAAAATTGAAGCGGATAAAAATCGAAAAAGAACTTTGTGAAAAATCGAAAAATATAAAATGCAAAACTCCATTGTAGAATTTTAAAACAAATTTTTCTTTCTTCTTCACTAATGTCAAAACCAAAATAATAAACCAATATCCCCAAAGATGACAAAGAAATAATAACGTTCATGATGGTTAATACCGTCAATACTTTCTTTTTCTTGTCATAAAGGAAAAGATTAATTCGTTCCCTGATATTTTTAATGGTGGACATTTTTATAATTGCTCTATCTCTTTTTGTAATAACTCTTTTGTTATAGGGACAACCCCTACTTGCTCACAAACCAACCCCCCTGCAAGATTAGCGATAGCGGCAATCTTATCAATAGGTAAGC
Organism: Crocinitomicaceae bacterium; assembly: GCA_027084145.1. Taxonomy (GTDB): domain Bacteria; phylum Bacteroidota; class Bacteroidia; order Flavobacteriales_D; family Crocinitomicaceae; genus UBA4466. The sequence goes on from JALWLM010000526.1 coordinate 4,552, forward strand.
CTATGGTTAGACAAAGTGTGGCAACAGAAATAACAGTATCTCCTGCCCCGCTAACATCTGCTATATTACGTATGTGTGCAGGGATATATGATTTTCTATCATTATCTTTAATGAAAACACCATACTCAGACAGTGTAACAAAACTAATTTTATTGTTTAATTGTTTTTCGAGCTGAGCTACGGCTTTTTCAAATTTTTCTTTTTCTTTTGGAAAAGAAAAATCAATGTTTACACCTTCTTTTAATTCTTTTAAGTTAGGTTTAAACAAAGTTGCATTTTTATACTCCCAAAAATTTTCTTTTTTAGGGTCTACTGTTGTAGGCACATCTTTTTTGTTTGCATAATCGATGGTTTTTCGAATAACTTTTTTTGTTAGCACCCCTTTATTGTAGTCCTCTAGAATAATTGCATCAACGCCGTTATCTATCAATTCAAAAATTTTTGCTAAAATTTTTGTTTCTTGTTCTTCTGAAATAGCATTTGTTTGTTCATCATCAATACGCAAAAGATGTTGATTATTCCCGATAAGTCTTGTTTTTACCGTTGTCTTTCTTTGATTGTCTACTAAAACACCGTCTGTTGTCATTCCTTTTTCTCTCAGCAAATCAAGAAAGGACTTACCTCCATCATCATTTCCTATAATTGAGCAAATAATTGGTTGTGCACCTAAGGAAAGTAGGTTTAATGCGACATTCGCAGCTCCCCCAAGTCTTTTTTCATTTTGTTCCAAAGAAATAATCGGCACCGGAGCTTCCGGACTAATACGAGACACAGATCCTTCCACATAAGCATCAATCATAATGTCTCCAAGAACAATGATTTTCTTATTAGAAAAAGCCTGAAAGAGTTTTTGCGTATTCATTTTAATTTAGTTTTTCTAAAGCCGATTTGATTCTTTTCATGGCTTCTTTAAGTGTTTCTTCAGAAGCAGCATAAGAAATTCTAATACAATTTTTATCCCCAAAGGCTTCTCCGGTAACAAGGGCAACATGGGCTTCATTTAAAAGAAACATAGCTAAATCATTGGCGTTTTTAATGGTCTCGCCTTGAAAAGATTTTCCAAAGAAAGCGGAAACATCAGGGAAAACATAAAAAGCACCTTCCGGAGTATTTGTTTTTATGCCTTTTATTTCTTTCAATTTATTTAATACTAATTCTCTTCTTGATTTAAAAGCATGAATCATGTCCTTTAAAACAGAAGGGTCTGCTTTTAATGCAGCGATTGTTGCTTTTTGTGTAATTGAACAAGGCGCAGATGTAAATTGACCTTGTATTTTAGAACAAGCCTTTGCGATTTCTAAAGGTGCCCCAATATAGCCCAACCTCCATCCGGTCATCGCCCAAGCTTTAGATACTCCATTAACAGTAACAACTTGTTCGTAAACATCTTCAAATTGAGCTAAGCTGGCATGCGCACCTGAAAAATTAATGTGTTCGTAAATTTCATCACTAATAACGACAAGTTTCGGGTGTTTTTTGATAACGTCTGCTAATGCTCTTAATTCCTCTTTTGAATACACCGAACCGGTAGGGTTACAAGGAGAAGAAAAGATCATTAATTTTGTTTTAGATGTAATTGCCTCCTCCAATTGTTGAGGGGTGATTTTAAAATCACTTTCTATTCCGGCATTCACAATGACAGGCTTTCCTTCGGCGACTTTTACAATTTCAATGTAAGAGACCCAAAAAGGCGCAGGGATAATGACCTCATCTCCCTTCCCCACTAAGCTTAAAACAACGTTTGCTATTGATTGTTTTGCCCCTGTTGAGGCAACAATTTGCTCGGGAGTATAATTGATATTATTATCTCGTTTGAACTTTTCTGCTATAGCTTCTCTAAGATCCAAATATCCCGGAACAGGAGTATAAGACGTGAAATTATTATTCATTGCATCTATAGCGGCTTCCTTGATAAATTGCGGTGTGTGAAAATCAGGTTCACCCAAACTCAACGAAATAACATCAAGTCCTTTAGCTTTTAATTCTCTACTCTTTTGAGCCATTGCAATGGTTGCAGACTCTTCCATTGTTTTTAATCTTTCAGAAAGTTCTATCATTGTTTTTGATTTGATCTTGGACAAAAATAAAAGAAACGGTTGGTTTATAATTAAAACATAAGGTCTTTTTCTATTCTTCCACAACTTTCCCGTAGAGATCGTAATGATCCGCCTTTTCTATAAGTATTTTAGCAAAATCACCAATTCTCACATAATTGTTTTTTTTCTTAACAAGAACTTCGTTGTCTACATCGGGAGAATCAAACTCTGTTCGTCCTATAAAATGATCTCCTTCTATACGGTCAAATAAGACATTAAACACTTTTCCGACTTTTTCTTGATTTAATTGATAGCTTATTTCAGATTGTAAAGACATAATCTTGTCGGCTCTTTCTTTTTTTACCTCTTCGGGGACATCATCTTCTTGATTATAAGCATAGGTGTTTTCTTCATGAGAATATGTAAAAATACCTAATCGATCAAACTTCATTTGTTCAACAAAGTGATACATTTCCATAAAGTCTTTCTCACTTTCACCCGGATAACCGGCAATTAAAGTTGTTCTAATGGCGATTTCCGGAATTGTTTCTCTGATTTTCCTGATGAGTTCTTGGGTCTTTTCACGGGTAATTCCCCTTCGCATATCCTTTAAAACTTTTGTTGAGCCGTGTTGTAAGGGGATATCCAAATAATTACAAATTTTCGGGTTATTTTTCATCACGTCCAGAACATCCAAAGGAAAGCCGCTTGGGTAAGCATAATGCAAACGAATCCATTCTATTCCATCTATTTCTGATAATTTTTCCAGCAATTCGGCTAAAGTTCTCTTTTTGTATAAATCTAATCCGTAATACGTTAAATCTTGGGCAATTAATATAAGTTCTTTAACCCCTTTTGATGCCAGGGTTTTGGTTTGAACAATTAAATCTTCTATGGGGGTGGATCGGTGTTTTCCCCGCATTAAAGGAATCGCACAAAAAGAACAAGGGCGATCACATCCTTCGGCAATTTTTAAATAAGCATAATGCGTAGGTGTTGTTAATAATCGCTCTCCTATCAGCTCACTTTTATAATTTGCTTTTAACGTTTTTAATAGCAGGGGTAAGTCTCTCGTTCCAAAATAAGCATCTACCTCCGGAATTTCTTGTTCCAAATCATCTTTGTATCGTTGAGATAAGCACCCTGTTACATATAGCTTATCTACAAGTCCTTTTTGCTTTGCTTCTGCAAAATTTAATATAGTATCAATAGACTCTTGTTTTGCGTTATCAATAAAGCCACAAGTATTGATAATTACAATGGAGGCGTCTTCCGATTTTGATTCGTGTTCAACATCAAAATGATTCCCTTTTAATTGTGCCATTAACACTTCTGAATCGAAAAGGTTTTTTGAACATCCTAATGTAAAAACATTAATCTTGTTCTTTTTTAATGTTTTTGTTTTCATCGCATAAAAGTATAAGAATCAAGGGAACTTTGGAAATTTTGAGAAGTCACGAGGTCTTTTCTCAAGGAAAGCATTTCTTCCCTCTTCCGCCTCCTCAGTCATATACGCCAATCGTGTGGCCTCTCCCGCAAAAATTTGTTGTCCTACCAATCCGTCATCAATTAAATTAAATGCATATTTTACCATTTTTACGGCTGTTGGACTTTTGGTTAAAATTTCTTGTGCCCAATCAAAAGCAACTTGTTCTAGTTCATCATGAGGAACAACTTTGTTGACCATTCCCATTTCATAAGCTTCTTGTGCAGAATATTCATATCCTAAGAAAAAGATTTCCCTCGCTCTTTTCTGCCCTACTTGTCTAGCCAAATAAGCTGATCCAAACCCGCCGTCAAAGCTAGCAACATCAACATCGGTTTGTTTAAATTTTGCATGTTCTTTAGAGGCAATTGTTAAATCACAAACCACATGAAGGCTATGGCCACCCCCAACAGCCCATCCGGGAACAACAGCAATAACAACTTTATTCATAAAACGAATAATACGCTGAACATCTAAAATATTAAACCGGTTGAGGCCGTCTTCACCTCTATAACCTCTTTTATCTCGAACCCTTTGGTCTCCCCCCGAACAAAAAGACCATACGCCGTCTTTAGGCGAGGGACCTTCCGCAGAAATTAAAACAACACCGATTTCTTGAGAATAATGACAGAATTTCAAGGCTTCTTCCAATTCATCTACGGTTTTAGGGCGAAAAGCATTTCTCACCTCAGGTCGATTAAAAGCGATTCTTGCAACACCATCACATTTTTTAAATGTAATATCTTCATATTCTTTAACGGTTTCCCAGTTTATATTTCCCATGATAGATTTATTTTCTAATAAAATTTTTAATTAACTGTTTTAAAAAATGAAGGTAACTCACTTTATATAATTTACCTCTATTTTCCATATATTTTTCTGTAAAAGTATAAATTTCACGGAGTGAAAAAGAC
>JALWLM010000527.1 GCA_027084145.1 Crocinitomicaceae bacterium
GGGTTAGATGGTATCATTCCGCAGAAATTATGGAATGAATCACCGACGGAGTGTGGAAGATGGATTATAAATCCATGAAAATGCTACTTCACTTCGGGGTTTTCCGCAGGATTGCAAATCCAGCGGAGCGGGTAGGAATTATCGAATGAATCACCGGGCAAAATCACACTTTATGCCGTTATTATAATTTAAGTATTTTTGTGGGGTTAGTCAATTATATAAATTATAAAAACAATTAACGTTTCTTTTTACATAGCAAAGAAATATCTTTCCGGTAAAAAACGGAAAAGCATCATCCAATGGATTACGCGTGTTTCTGTTGTGGGAATCACCATTATTACGGCATCTCTTGTCATATTACTTTCTGCATTTAACGGCATCGAATCGATGATTGAAAAACTATACTCGGATTTTGATCCTCCCATTAATGTCAAATCAAAAAAAGGGAAAAGTTTTTCGGAAAAAGATTTACCATTATCTTTTTTTCATAAGTTCAAAGAAATCAAAACAGTTTCAAGAGCTATTGAAGAAACAGTTGTCCTCAAACATGAAAAAAAATGGGTCAATGCAACCATGATTGGTGTAGATACCTCTTTCTTATCGATGTCAAAAATGAAGAAACATATTGTGTCGGGAACACCGGATTTAGAATTTTCGGGGAAACCTCATGCCATTGTAGGCGCTACATTGATGGATCAATTAGATGCTTTTATTTCCGATTATCAACAAGAAATTTTGACAATTTATTACCCCAAAAGAAATATGAAAATCCGTTTTGGTAAAAACCCTTTTCGTTCAAAGAATATTTTTGTTGCCGCCAAGATGAATTTTAATAAGGAAATCAACCGTTCAACCATTGTCTTTCCTCTCTCTTTTGCTAAAAATTTATTGCGATATGAAGACCGGATTACTTCTTATTTTATGGCACTCAAAAAGGGCGTGGATAAAAATCAATTCAAGCTGAAATTACAAAAGAAACTGGGAAATAAATACAAAGTATTTACCGATTACGAAAAAAACGAACTCATTTATAAAACCAGCAAAACAGAGAAAATTATTGTTTTAATCATTCTCTTGTTTATCTTCATTTTAGCGGCTTTCAACCTCATCGCTTCCATCACTGTTTTATTTACTGAAAAAGAAGCGGATATTCATACCATGATTAGCTTTGGAGCGAATAAACAATTTATTTTTAATATTTTCTTTTATGAAGGATTGCTCATTGCATTTAAAGGAATTTTTTACGGTCTTATTTTGGGATATGGCATCTGCCTTCTTCAATTAAAATTAGAACTCCTGACACTTCCCAATACGGGAGGAGAAGTCTTTCCAATTCGCTTTTCAATTAGCGATGGAATACTTATTTTCATTTCTGTCTCCTTGTTGAGCGTTCTACTATCCTACTTGCCGGTAAAATATCTTGTTCATCGCTTTTTCACTACCGCAAAAAAACAATAATCATTCTACTTTGCTTAACTTCAGCATATTGGATTTCCCCAATGCTTCGATGGGCATGGAAGCGATATTAATCACTAAATCTCCTTCCTTTACAATGCCGTTATCTTTTAAAATTTGTTTACAATCAGCAATTGTTGCATCTGTGCTAACTCTCTTATCATAAAAGAATCCTCTGACCCCCCATATCAGACTTAATTGAGTTAAAATCTCTTTATTACTTGTAAAAACATACGTTTCTGCTTTAGGTCGTTGTGATGCAATTTTATAAGCCGTATATCCCGTAAATGACATTGTTAAAATTGCTTTGGCTTCTGTTCTTCTGGAAAGGCGACAGGCATTGTAACAAATGGAATCTGTAATAAAACGATCTCCTCTATGCTCAGGTTCTGTTTCTTTGTAATAAATTCCTTCAAAAGTTTCCATTTCTTCAACAATATTTGCCATTGTCTCGATGACTTCTATCGGAAATTTTCCCACAGAAGTTTCTGCGGATAACATCACGGCATCAGCACCATCCAAAACAGCATTTGCCACATCGTTTACTTCCGCTCTTGTCGGTGAACTGGATTCAATCATACTCTCCATCATTTGCGTTGCAACAATGACGGGTTTTGCATATTTCATTCCCTTATTGATAATCTCTTTCTGAATTAAAGGAACTTTCTGATATGGTATTTCAACCCCTAAATCACCTCTTGCGACCATCAAAGCATCTGTCTCACTGACTATTTCATCAATATTTTCTATGGCTTCCGGCTTTTCTATCTTTGCTATAACTCTTGCCTTTGCTTCTTTCTCCTGAATAATTTTCTTCAATTCTATGATGTCCAATCCCTTACGTACAAAAGACAGTCCGATCCAATCCAATTTTTGTTCTAAAGCGAAATTAAGATCTTTTAAATCTTTTTCCGTTAGACAAGGTAAAGATATCTTAGTGTTTGGAAGGTTCACTCCTTTATTTGATGTTAAAGGTCCTCCGTGAATCACTTTGGTTTTTACTTTATCTTCTTTATTAGTTTCTAATATTTCCAAACTTAACTTTCCGTCATTGAGCAAAATGATTTCGCCTTCCGTTACGTCTTTAGGTAAGTCCTTGTAATTAATGGAAAAACGCTTTTCATCTCCCAATATATCTGTCGTAACAATCTCAAGAACAGTCCCTTCTTTCAATACAACGCCTTCTTTCATTTTTCCTGTTCTAATCTTCGGTCCTTGGAGATCTCCCAAAATGGCAACGTTCAATCCTTTCTTTTTATTTAATTGTCGAATCAATTGAATCGTCTTCAAATGATCTTCATGTGTTCCATGAGAAAAATTTAAACGACATACATCTAATCCTTTATCAAACATTTTTGAAAGAACATCTTCTGCCATAATAGCAGGTCCCATTGTCGCTATAATTTTTGTTTTTTTCATCTCTAATGTATTTCTAATATTTCCATTTCAGGGATTTCTTCCGCTTCAAACTCATAGGCACCAACGATTAAATCCACTCCTCTTAATTTATTTCTTATTTCTATAATATCCAAAATTGTATTCTCATATAAAAACAAAAAATAATCAATTAACGGTTTACTTGGTATCAGCATTTCACCTTGCACCTTGTTTTTGATTAAAAAGAAATAGGTCTTTGTATCTTCATCAAAACACTCAAACCATGGAAATTGACATTCTTTTTTTTTAATTGTTTTTTTAAAATCTTTTTCTTTTCGATATAAATTTATTCCCAATGTATTATTGACAAACCAAGCTAATCGAAAATCTTGAACAGGAGAACAAATACCAATGATTTCCACATTCAAATCATCGTCAAAATCATCTAACCGAAGTCTTATTTTTTTCTGTTTAGCCATTAAAACCACCTTTAAGCTTAGGTACTTTTATTTTTTTTCGTTCATCAACCGATATTTTTTTCGATAAAAAGAAAATTCCTCCTTTCAAATCACCTTTTAATCGAATATTGGCCTCTTCTTTCCCTAAAATTTTCATAAGTTTGAGCAACATTCCTTTTGTTAATGTTAATGTCATCGGTGCGGAAACATGGGTTACCCGTTTTCTTTTTAACTTTATTTTTTTATCTAAATTTAAGTACCCTATAAATTCATCTTCTACATAAACCGATAAAATTGATTTTTTAATTTTCAACGAAAAGGCATTTTCATTGAGAACATCAGCATCAAAAATCAATTTCACTTTACCGTCTTTGATTTCTTCTACGTCAAAACGGTTTACCTGCTGTAAGTCAGGACTGTAAAAAGTGCAAGACGTTAAAAACAAAAAGGAAGCAATTAAGATATATTGAACGCTTTTAATCATTACTTAATTCTTTAAAGTTTGAATAAAAATAAGGTATCGTCTCAATTCCTTTAAAATAATTGAATAAACCGAAATGTTCATTAGGGGAATGAATCGCATCGCTGTCCAATCCGAATCCCATTAATATGGTTTTTAGTCCCAACTCTTTCTCAAACATTGCAACAATTGGAATTGAACCTCCGCTTCTTAAAGGTATCGGCTTCTTTCCAAAAGTGGCTTCATACGCTTTACTTGCGGCTTTGTACCCAATTGTGTTAATTGGAGTCACCGATGGTTCTCCTCCGTGATGTGGCGTTACTTTTACTCTAATACCTTTCGGCGCTAAAGATTGGAAATATTCCGTGAATAATTTGGTTATCTCCTCCGAATTTTGATTTGGAACCAATCGCATCGATATTTTTGCGTATGCTTTTGACGGTATTACTGTTTTTGCTCCTTCTCCGGTATAGCCTCCCCACATTCCATTTACATCTAATGACGGGCGAATTGAACCTCTCTCCAATGTCGTATAACCTTCTTCTCCATAAACATCTTCGATATCCAATGCTTTGCAATAGTCTTCTTTGCTAAACGGTGCTTTTGCCATTTCTTCTCTCTCTTCTTTCGATAATTCCTCCACTTTATCATAAAAACCGGGAATTGTTATCTTCTTTTTATCATCATGTAAAGTCGCTATCATTTTGGCTAAAATATTCAATGGATTCGTAACACAACCTCCATATAATCCTGAATGCAAATCTCTATTGGGTCCCGTCACTTCCACTTCAACATAACTCAAACCTCTCAATCCTGTGGTAATTGAAGGTGTATCATTGGCTAACATTCCCGTATCAGAAACAAGAATAATATCTGCCTTTAACCGTTCTTTATTCTCTTTAACAAAAGTGGTTAGGTTCACACTTCCAACTTCTTCTTCTCCCTCAACCATAAATTTGACATTGCACGGTAACTCTCCCGTTTTCATCATCGCCTCAAATGCCTTTACATGCATATATAATTGACCTTTGTCATCACATGCCCCTCTTGCAAAAATGGCTCCTTCAGGATGAATTTCTGTTTTTTTAATAACGGGGTCAAAAGGTGGTGAATCCCATAATTCAAGGGGGTCTGCCGGTTGAACATCATAATGCCCGTAAACCAAAACAGTGGGAAGATTTTTATCAATGATTTTTTCTCCATAAACAATCGGATGTCCGTCTGTTCTACAAACTTCTACATTTTCAGCTCCTGCTTCTTTTAGCTTGTCGGCTAAATCAAAAGCCATTTTTTCAACATCTCCTTTGTAACTCGAGTCTGCCGAAATAGACGGAATACGAAGTATTTCTAATAATTCACCAACAAACCGTTGCTTATGCTCTTGGATATATTCTTGTGTTTTTTTCATTTTTTTATTCTTTGATTGCTTTTATTCCGGGGAGTTCTTTTCCTTCCAAATATTCTAACATTGCTCCTCCCCCGGTAGAAACATAACTTACTTTATCCGCAAAACCAAACATGTTAATGGCGGCAACGGAGTCTCCACCTCCAACTAAAGAAAAAGCACCCTTTTCTGTCGCTCTAACAATTGATCTTGCTATTTCCAATGTTCCACTTTGGAATTTTTCCATCTCAAAAACACCCATAGGTCCATTCCATAAAATGACTTTAGATTGAGTCAATATTTCATCACACATTTGAATGGTTTTCGGTCCGACATCCAATCCCATCCATTCATCAGGAATTTCTGTTATCGGAACAATTTGTGTGTTTGCATCATTACTGAAAACATCTGCAATAACCGTATCAACAGGAATCAAAATATTTACACTTTTTTCTTTGGCTTCTTTCAAAATCTGATTTGCCATTTCCAAATAATCATCTTCCACTAAAGAATTTCCTACATTTCCTTCTTGTGCTTTCACAAAAGTATATGCCATTCCTCCTCCGACAATAAGATGATCTACTCGTTCTAACAACCTTTTAATGATAGTAATTTTTGAAGATACTTTTGCTCCTCCTACAATCGCCGTTCTTGGTTTTTCTTTACTGTTTAATACTTTGTCAACTGCTTTAATTTCATTTTCAATTAAGAATCCAAACATTTTATCATTCGGAAAAAACTTTGCTACCACTGTTGTACTTGCATGTGCTCTATGCGCTGTTCCAAAAGCATCATTAATGAAACAGTCTCCATGCTTGGCTAATTGCTTGGAAAAAGTCTCATCTCCCATTGTTTCTTGCTTATAAAAACGAACATTTTCCAATAACAAAATTTCCCCCGGAGATAAATTCTCACTCATTTCAAACGCTTCTTTTCCAATGCAATCACTTGCAAACTTGACTTGTTTCTCCAATACTTTTTCTATTTCAGAAATAATATGCTTTAATGAAAAACGGTCTTCGGGACCTTGTTTGGGTCTCCCTAAATGTGACATTAAAACAACGCTTCCTCCTTTTTCCAAAACATGTAAAATGGTTGGAGCTGCAGCTCTTATTCTGGTATTGTCTGTTACGGTCAATGTTTTCTTATCTAACGGAACATTGAAATCTACCCTTATCAATGCTCTTTTTCCTTCAAAAGGGTAAGTATGAATACTTTTCATGAATTATTTAATATTTATTCCACACAACAAATATATGGCTTATTTACGGGATATTCTTATTGAAAAATAAAATAAAGATGAATCGTGTTGTTTATTGAGCACTACCAAAAAATTTAAGCTCTTGAACAATAAATTGATGCGGACGTTGGGAATTCATATATTTATTGCCTCCTGTTGTTCCTAGTACAATGACACCTAACGATGTTTCAAATGCCTTAATGAAACAAACTCCTTCTACCTCATCTCTAACATATCCTTTCATGCCATTCGATGAATCCCTGAGATAGGCCAAACTCTTGTCTTTCAATAATTCAAATCTGGATTTTAAAACACTTTGCAAATCTTTTTTTTCTTCCAATGGAATATATTCCATAAAATAAGAATTTCCTTGTCCAAATTCTCTATAAAGCCATTGATACCCATCCCCTTTTTCAATTTTATAAGGTTTACCAGGAAATACAAGGGAAATTTGCAGTAATGAATCATTTACCATAAAACCTTGATTTACTTTTTTGTAAAACAATTTTTTAAGGGAATCATTTTTCATTTCAAACGCCATTCGCCTTGTTTGATACCCTTTCTTTCTCAATAACTGCAATATCCCGTCTTCGCCTAAAAGATGAGCACAACCCACGGCACAAAATGTTGTGTCTTCTTGAAAAATATCATCTAATTTCTCCGCCATTTGAGCATTGCGTTCAGTAATCAATTCACGATATCCCGATACGGTTAAACTCGATTTCATCAAAGCATTGATTTCCTGAAAATCCCGTTTTTGATATAGCGACTGCATCAAACTTTCTTTTATCGATGTTCCGACAACAAAATCTTCAACTATATTTAACTGGTCTTCTATTGTTTCTAAAGGGATAAATTTTTTCCCTGTATTAAAACAAAAAACTTGAAACCAACCGTCGATAAATTGAGGCATTCCATCCTCATTCCCGTAAACTGTAGAAGATGCCCGTTTACTTTTTGTGTAAATTTTTCCATCATTATCGAAATAAAATATTTCTTGCCTTTTTAGTGGTGTAATAATATCTACTGCCGAAAACAGGTCCGTTTCCAATGCAATTTGTTTTGATTGTAACAATGCCCAATAAACACTATCCGATAATTTAAAGACTTCCTTATTGTTAGAATGATACGTGCCAAAAATATAGCTTTCCTTATGATCTTTAGAAATGGCCCAAATAGCCGTCTTTTGAGACAAAAGATGTCCCGAAAAGAGGATAAAAAATATGAAGATTAGGAATTGTTTCACTTCCTCAATTTACGAAAAAAATTAGAAAACCAAAGTCTCGATGAGATGATCTCCAAAAGCATAAGGAATATACGCTAAACTTGGAATTTCTTTTGTCAAAATCACAGGTGTTTTTTTTCCTAAAGAAATCGTTCCATGCGTTTTTGACAATCCCATTGCATATGCCGCATTAATGGTTAAGGCATTTAACGCTTCTTCAGGTGTCATTTTCATTTTAATGCAAGCCAATGACCAAACAAACTCCAAATTTCCGCTCGGTGTAGAACCCGGATTAAAATCACTTGCCAATGCAACGGGGATGTCCGCTTCCATCAATTCCCTAGCTTTTCCATAAGGCAAGCCTAAAAAGAAAGAACAACTCGGCAAAATAACCGGCATTGTATTGCTATCTTTTAATGCTTCAATATCTTCTTCATTTAGTACTTCCAAATGATCTACTGACAATGCTCCAAGCTCCACTGCTTTAGGAACACCCCCAATCGCCGTAAATTGATTCACATGTACTTTGGGCTGTAAACCTATCTTCTTTCCCGCTTGAAGGATTGCTTCCATTTCTTCTACGGAAAAATAATTAGACTCACAAAAAACATCAATGTAATCAGCCAAAGATTCCTTTTCAATAATAGGTAGCATTTCGTTGATTATCAAATCAATATATCCCTTCCTGTTTTCTCTGTATTCCAAAGGAAAGGCATGAGCTCCAAGAAAAGTTGCTTTTATCTCTATCGGACAAGCTTCTTTTAACTTTTTAATGACTCGAAGCATTTTTATCTCTGCCTCTACCGTCAATCCGTAACCGGATTTAATTTCCAAAGCACCCGTTCCATAACTCATCAAAAGTTCCACTCGTTTTAACGCTTTTTCAAACAACTCCTTTTCGGACATTGTCTGCAGTTTACGTGCCGAATTAAGAATTCCTCCTCCTTTTTTGGCTATTTCTTCATAAGTAAGCCCTTTTATTCTATCTACAAATTCACCTTCCCTTGATGCTGCAAAAATCGTATGGGTATGTGAATCACAAAATGCGGGAAGTACATAACGATTTTCCGCATCAACAATATCCAATCCCGTCCAATCCGAAATACCCGGCCATTCTTCCATTTTTCCGTAATCAACGATGTAACCGTCTTCTAAGGCTAAATAAGCATTTTCCAAAACAGGTAATTCGCTCATTGCTTTTCCTTTGATTTTCTCCGGAAAATTTTCACCTGCCAAAACAAGTCCCTTTATATTTTTGATTAATGTTTTCCCCATCTTTTTTGTTATTATATAACAAATGTAGAATAAAATAAATGATTTTATATCAAAGTATTTACTTCATGCAATCACAAGGCGGATCAAAAATAATCTCAACTCCGG
>JALWLM010000528.1 GCA_027084145.1 Crocinitomicaceae bacterium
ATATATAACGATGAAAACTATCGAAGCAAACAATTTGAAACAAGCGGTGAAGGAGCTTAAAGCCCTTGACGAAAACTTACAAATATCCGGTGAAATTAACGAGAAAGACAAAGGATATTATCACGTTATTCTCGTACGCATCATTCAAAAAGCTAATTCAGTTAAAAATGAAGTGTCTTTACACGTTCAGCAATACACGGAATTAGCATTTCAAAAGCTAAAAAAACATTTCAAATATCTCGGATATTCGAAATTGATTATATTGCACACGCCGGAACAAGTTGAACCGGTTAAAAAAAAGCAAAATGAAACAAAAGCACAAGATGAAGCAGAGTTGAGAAAAAAGATAGAAGCCGAAGTATCAGCCGAATATCTTGAAAGAATCAAGGCGTTAGAAGAGCAAGTTGCTAAACAAAAAGCCAAAGGGCAGGAGCCACAAAAAAATCCAACAGAAATTGAAGTTGATAAAGTATCGTATCACGAGCTTTTGAAATTTGCCAACGAAAACGGGATCCAATTAGAAAGCCGTAAAGAAGAAGATTTAAGACAAGCCGTTAAAGCTTGGTTAAAAAAATAAAAATAGTTGTCTAATTAAAAAAGGGAAAAATGACACAAGAAGAAATTATAAAAGCACTAAACGAGAATAGTGAACTTTTAACCGGCGTAATACCAGTGATTTTAGAAAGCGATAAAGGAAAAGAAATTATCGAAAACAAAGCAAATGCAATTTATCAACAAAAGATAAATGAAGAGGTTTCAAAAATTCACAGTCAATATGATGAGGACGCCTTTGCAATTATAGGTGAGAAGCCAAAAGTTTTGGAAGACGGAAAGAAACAAAAGACTTATGACTTCTTAAAAGAGAAGTTGAAAGAGTTAGCAGATTTGCGTAAACAAAAGGACAGTTTATCAAAAGACGCCAAAGTAAAAGAGCTTCAAGAGCAAATCGAAAAATTAAAACAAGAAGGAGGCGGGAAGCATTGGGAACAGACTTTCAATAGTGAAAAACAAAAATGGTTGCAAAAACAGAAAGAACTTGAAGAACAAGCCAAAGAATATCAAACGAAACTTTTAGAGTTTCAAAAGCGAACAGATATTCAAAATGGATTAAGTTCATTGAAGTTTGATGAAAGCATACCAAAGCCGGCACGAGAAGCCCTTATAAATGCAGTTATGCAAGAACTAATCACACGTTCAAAGATAGATAACGGAAAAGTAATCTATTTAGATGAAAACGGAAACGTAATTAACGACGCCGAGTATAAGCCAATGAAAGCGGGCGAAATACTTAAAGCAAAGTTAAAAGACATATTAAAAGACGAAAATGCCGGCGGTGGAGGTGGAGCTCACGTCGACATAAAAGGAAGTATCGAAACTATTGTCGAAGGGAACGACAAAAAAGAACGCTTAAAATTAGACCCAACACAATTCAAAACTCGTTCAGAATTTTTGCAGGTTGTAAGTGAATCACTTGCAAAAGCAGGTATCGAGAAAAGTGATAGAAAATGGGTCGAATTATCAGACGAGGCGTATTCAAGATACGAAGTATCAAAGCTCCCGAGATAGTATAATTAATTAAAAAAAATTAAAAGACAATGAGTTTAGCGGCTACCTATTTACAGGACATTAGAGCTCAATATCCATCCAATTTGGATAGAGATGAGTTGCGAGTAACTCAAACAGGGTTACTTCAAGCAGTAATTAAGATGACAGATTCTCCGAACTCTATCGTATCGGATGATTTGAAAAAGAAAGCAAAAGATTCACAAGGTCGGACACTTGCCGTGCCGGTTATGAAGAAAGGAAACGTAACAATTAAAAACGCTCGAAGCTGTTCAATAGAATGCGCTCAAAGTGACAGCGGTTTAGTTGAAGTTGTTTGGCAAACAGTCGTGATTGATGTTTGTATGGTTCCGGGACAATACGAAAAAAACGAAATCGGTTATACTACTGATTTAGCAAAGAAAATACGTGAAGGAGTTGAAAAAATGAAAGTTCTAATCGAACAAAACATTGATACGGCACTTGACACGCACAAAAATCAGGTTTACAATTCGGCACTCGCAACGTCGAAATATGGTTTAACCGGTAATGCTATTCAAGTAACCGGTGAAGACAAACAAAAATTATTCTTCAATGATTTGGAGCCAATCAATTATGAAGATGATTTTTATGACCCGACATTGTTTGTAATTGCATCGCCGGCGCTTATGTCGAACGTGAATGAATACATAAATCAAGGTGCAGGAAACGATAAGAATTTAAGCTTCCAATTTGCAGGCAAAAATTTCTTATTCAGTAACCGAGTAACGAACGCATCAGGTAAATTGGCAACAGGTTACTTTATGCCGGACGGAAGCGTTGGATTTTTGACACGTATCGATGTCGATGCTCGTATGAATGCGAAAGCAACAGACGGAACAGAATGGTTTGAAGATTACCTTCCCGGAATGCCGTTTAGTGTAGGAGTTCAGTATAAATCAAAATGTGATGATAAATCAGCCCTTGAAAGCAATGGTTTAGCACACTTAACAGCAACGAAAGTTGAATTGTATCAATTCTCTTTTGATTTTGCGTTGATAACTCCTTACAGTTCAGACCCAGCAACGAAACCGACAGCAATTCGAAAATTTGAATTTGTGCCGGCGTCGTAGAAAGAATAATCATAATTATATGGTTTTTATTGGTTAATTGTGAAACGCCTTACTTGATGATATTTGAGTATGGCGTTTTTATTAAAATTTAAAAGTTATGTTTAGACAGAAAATCATTGATGCTTATAGGAATTTGCTCGGTTGGAAACAACATTATGATACGAATGAAATAAATTTACAGGCTAATTTAACCAATACAGAAACCGGCGAATATTATCAACAAAAACATCCGGCTTTAAGGTTGGATATTATCCGAGCATTAATACCGGAAAACTACACTCTTGAAACCTATCTTAAAGATAAGGTTGAACAGGGTGCGGTTGAGATGCTCAATGATTTACTTCAATATCGACAATTAAATAAATACGGAAAAACGTTATTACAAACGACTCAATTATTGAATAAGTATGCTTGGCGTAATGATACCGAAACCAATGAAAACAAGTTTGTCGGCTTTCAAATACGACTAAGAACAGCAACAGGATTGCAAGCTATTATCAATAAAATCGGATTACAATTTTTAGGGGCTGAAAGTTTTAATTTGTATTTGTTTAATTCAGGAAAAGAAGCTCCTATCTATACAATACATGTAACATTGAACGAGAACGGTGGTTGGGCTTGGAAAAAAGCGGACGAAGAAATATTTTTATCATCACTTGGCGATGATGAATATAGTGGTGGAGTTTGGTTACTTGGTTACTATCAGGAAGACATTCAGACAAATGCTATTAATTTAACAGATTTTGACTGGGATAAAGGCGTTTGCGGTGGCTGTAATGGTGTAGGGTTTGAAGAATGGCAAAGCTTAAACGACTATTTTATATTTTATCCTTTCAGTTTCAATGCAGGCGACTTTGAAAAGGAAAAGATGCCTGATTTGAATAAAATCAATTTAGAAAATCATAAGAATTTTGGATTGAATTTGCGAATGAGCGTAGTTTGTGATTTAACAGACTTTTTCATTGAAAATAAGTTTGTATTTAAGAATTTACTCGCCTATAAGGTTACGAATATCATTTTAAACGATATGAAATACTCTCAACAAATCAATTTCATTGAAGAAAATATTAAAATGATGATAATTCGTGACTTGGAAGGCGATTTGGAAACAAAACAAGACAATATCACGCAAAAGTATCATAAAGAATTAAAGGCGGTTTCTTTCAATATAACCGGCATTAATTCAAAATGCTTACCTTGTGATGATGAAAATACAGGCGTTGAATATGGAGTTGTTTAAGGAACAGAAAGCGTATATTGACAAGTTAGAGCAGGAATTATATGATGTATTTCGTAAAGAATTACAGAAAAACGCCTTTGTCGTAAAGAATTATGTCGTGGAAAGGCAATTATACCAAAAAGGGATAGACGGTTACGAGAAACGCCTTGCTGGTTATTCACGTTATACAATACGTTACAAAATCAGCAAAGGACAGCCGTATGATAGGACAACATTAAGAGATACAGGGTATTTTCACGGCACAATAACGATAATAGCAAAAGCAAAAGAATTTGAAGTAACATCATCAACGAGTTATGATAAGTATTTGGTTAAAAGATACGGAAAAGCTATTTTATTACCTTCAAAACGAAATATGAAAGAATTTATTAGTAAATTTGTGTTACCGGCACTAAAAGAAAAATTTAAAAATGATTAAGTTGCAGGACAAACAATTTGGGATAACGAATCCGATAGAAATAGACAAGGCGGTTGAATATATGCGACTTGCTTTCAAGAGTTTGTCTTGGATTTCACATCCGTTCCATATAGCCGAAAAATTCCCAAAAGAAGTGAACGGGCGAACACTTGTTTACCCTGAGATATATTATAAAGATGCAGGCGTTAAAAAGTATCAATATCATCGGCTTACGCCGGATAATGATTATACCGGTTTAGTTTTCTTTGTTTTAGATGAAGAAAATACAGACACGAGCGATTTTAATAGTAGCACAAATCTAACTTATAAGGTTGGAATAATATTTTCTGTAAACTTATCAAAGATTGATGAAGTTAAGTTACAAAGCTACAAGTTTACACAAGAATTAATCAGAGAAGCACGAAATAAATTGCGGTCGTTATCAATGGAAGTCGATTTTAAAATCAAGATAGGGCGCATATCAAAAGATGTTTCGGAAGTTTATCGTGAATTTATACTTGATGATTTAGAACATTATAATCGGTTGCCTTTGCAGGTATTTCGTATCGATGTAGAAATAGAAATAAACGACGATTGTTCGTTATATGAACAGAGTGGAATTTGTGACGGTTGCACCGGTGATGAATGTGAATTTATAATAATACATAATTCTTAAAAAAATGGCTTGTAAACATATATTAATCGATGTAATGCCGGATTTAAATAATCTGTTACCAAAGACAATATATTTCGTAAAAGAAAATCAATTATTATTAATAACAGATGAAAACGGAAATCCTACAACAATAGGCGGAGGAGAAAAACAAACATTTGGTTACGAATTTAGCGTAGGAAATTTCTATTTGATTGGCGGATATTATATGGTATCTCATCAAGATAGCGGTGTAACATCAACATCAATGTCAAAAATTAGTGTAAATACTGATATTGAAGCTATTTCACACGCATATACGAAAGGGAAAATAGTAGAAAAGACTGGATTGAAAGTTAAAAGTTTGTTTGGTTATATAAGAATAGGATCTGGAGTAGATGTTAGATTAATTGTTGGTAGAAAGCACTATCTGCCAGACGGAACACTTCAATCAGAAGTTATATCAGCAACATCGCAGACATTAACGAATGGCGGACGTTGGAATATTGACATAAATTCTGACGTTGCTTTTGAAAATGGCGATGAAATCGTTTTAATTATTGATGCTCGTGGATTAAGCGGAAACAAAAAAGCTTATCAGCTTTATAACAAAATAATAACCGAATGAAAAAATCATACTACTTCATAAAAAAACAAGCAGTAAAATCTGTTGATAAGCAATTACCTGATAGTGTTAATGATTCCGGTACCGGTTGGTTGTATGTTGATATATCCGGTATTGTAAAACCAGAATTGCAAAAAGTAAACGGTAAATGGCAAATAGTTGAAACCGGAACGACTGCTGAAATTCAAGCGTATAATCAAATGAAACAGCAAGAGCAGGTAAATCGATTTGTTAGAATGAAAAAAGCGGACGGTTTACGTTATGCTAATGAAGTGGATGAAAAGATTGCCAATATTATGTATGGAAAGTCGTTAAGTGAGGCGGACGCTTTGGATAAGGAAATAAGAGCAAAGATTATAAGTATTGTGCAACTGATACGGTCAGGCGATTGGCTCACTGCACGAAATTATATTGACAATAGGAAATTGCCGAAAATTGCAGAAGTGCGAGAATTGTTTTTAGAAGTCAGACAAACTGCACGTGATTATGTTGAAAACAAATATCCGAATAAATGATAATCAAACACAAAGGACATATAATTAAGATTTACGATGATATTGAACAGCTACCAATATTGAGATTTCAAAAGTTCAATAAATACATAATGAAGGCGAACGAAATAGGTTCGTCTTTTGCTGATTATGATTTAAGGACGCAAAAAACGTTAGAATTTTTACAAGCCGGTATGATACAGGAAGCGATACAAGAGTTATCAAACAGACGAATGACAGTTTTTAATGCTTATAATGAAAATTCAATAAAGGGGCGAGCGTTGGCTGTAATGGTAAAAAGTATAGACGGAATAGAATACAACGATTTATCAGACGAAACCATTGACAAGGTGCTTAAACATTTGGAAATAATAGGCATATCAAATAAGATTACTTTTGAAGCACTTTTAAAAGCAAAAAAAAAAAATCGAACAAGATTTGGAAGTGTATTTCGACGATTTTTTCAACAATAAAAAACAGATGATAAGCAATGCAACGAGATTAAAGTTAATAAATGAAAAATTAAACATCATACTTGGCGAAGGCAATGAAAAGAATTTAGAATCAGTAAAAAGAGAATTATTAGAATTGTTGAAACCGAATGAGTGGAATGTATTTGTTGAAGGCAATTTAGAAAAGGCAATGGAAGTTGATTTTAATAAGTTTGCGACAGTAGTTACAGAAACAACAGGATTAAAACTTGAAGAAATATCAGTTTTTAGATTTTATTCAGTTTTAGGATATCTACAAGAGAAAAACAAGAAACAATGAGCCAAAATGTAATCGTTAAATATAGCGACTTCTTTCAAGATGACGGGGGGTTCAAAAAAGTAAAACAAGACTTCACGAAGCTTGGTGATGAATTAATTGCCAAAGCCAAAGAAATACGAGAAAAATCTAAAATAATCAATGTTGAAGATACTGAAAGCATTAATAAGTTAATGCAGGAAACAAACTCATTAGTAGAATTACGAAAAAGATATAAACAAAGTTTATCGCAGATTGAAAAGTTAGAAAAGCGGTTGGCACAAACTCGTAAAAAATCACAATCGGCAATAACCAAAGAAACAGAAGCTTTAAAGAAAAATAGACAAGAGCAACGATTAATCGCAAAAATAAAGAACACACAAGCCGGCACAATAGAAAATCTCCGAGTTAAACTTGCACTTGTTTCAATAGCTTGGGCTAAACTAACAGAAGAAGAGATTAAAAACACAAAAAGAGGTCGCCGGTTAAACGAAAGCAAAAAACAATTAACAGAAACATTAAAGAAATTAGAACGTGCAACGTCTGATAATCGCCGTAATGTAGGAAACTATATGGGAGCGGTTAATAAATTACGAGGTTCGTTTATAAATCTTGCTTCGGCAATGGGAGTGAGTTTAGGGTTGTTTGGTGCTTTCAGATTAATACGTTCATCTATTTCTATTGTTCGTGATTTTGAAAAGCGTAATGCTACATTATCAGGTGTTTTGAATGTAGAAAAAACAGAAATGCAAGACTTGATTAAACAAGCGAAGCATCTTGGTGCAACGACAGTCAAAACAGCAACAGAAGTGACGGAACTTCAAATCGCTTATGCTCGTCTTGGTTTTTCTCAATCAGAAATACTTGATATGACAGAAGCTACAATCGGGGCTTCAATAGCGATGAATGCTCAATTAGATGAAACGGCTAACTTAATTGGAGCAGTTGTTCGTTCTTATGACAATTTATCATCAAAAGACTCGGAACATATAGCCGAAGTTTTAACAGCCGGAACAACAAAATCAGCTTTAACATTTGAAAAGTTAAAAATTGCTTTACCGAAAGTTCTCGGAGCGGCGAATACTTTAAATATTGGATTGGAAGAAGTGGTAGCAACACTCGGAAAATTATCAGATGCAGGTATTGAGGCATCAATAGCCGGAACAAGTTTAAGGAAAGTTTATTCGAGTGCCGCAAAACACGGCGTTGATTATCGTAAAGCAATAGACGGTATTATTCATAGTCAAAATAAATATGCCGATGCGGTTAAATATTTTGGCGAGAGAGCGGCTGTTTCAGCTCTAATCATAGCAAATAACGTATCAGGTTTAGATGAGTTGCAGAAAGGGCTTGAAAATGCGAATGTCGTGCAAAAGCTTGTTAATAAAGAAATAAATACGCTTGACGGTTCATTGAAGTTATTAAAAAGTGCTTGGGAAAGCTTTATATTAGATATGAACGATGCAAGCGGAAGCGGAACGGCTTTATCGCACTCAATCAGATTTCTTGCAGAAAATTTAAGATTGATTTTTAAATTATTGGCAATAGGTGTTTCGGCTTGGGTTTCGTATAATCTTGTTCAAAAAGCCGGTAATGTTATAACACTTGCAAAAACTTCATTAACTCGTATTTATACGGCTGTTATGATAAGACAGACAGCCGCAGTCGAAGGAGCGACAGTTGCACAAGAAGCTTTCAATATAGCCACAAAATCGACCCCTTTGGGATTTGTTATTGCAATGCTGACATCTGTTATAGTTGCATATGTATCATTCAAAGATAATGTGTCAAGGGCAGAGAAAGCTCAAAAGCGTTTTAATAAGGCAATGAAAGAAGGAAAGGAAATTGCACGTAAATCAATAACAGAAATAGATAAATATGTCGATTCTCAATTAACACGATTACAAATAGAAAGAGATAGAAAAATAGCCAATGATGAAAAGAATAAACAGAAATATGAATTGGAATATCTTAAAAAGAAAAAAGATTATTTGGATTATTCAGCAAAGGTTGAAGAAGCAAATATTAAACGTTTACAGGCAGAACAGCAAAGCATAGAAAAAATGTTCAAATATCGTTCCGGTTATAAAGACGGCAAGGCAATTTACAAAACAGATTCTATCGGATTGAAAGGATATGAAAGATATGGAAAAGTTAAAGGTGAATTAC
>JALWLM010000529.1 GCA_027084145.1 Crocinitomicaceae bacterium
GAATTGGAATCCGCTATTTCAAATGATATTGACGACGATATTATTGCTTTGGAAACAGTACGTAAAGATATTTCTGAATTGAATGAATGCTCTTCTTTAAGTGATGATGAAATTCAAATAAAATCAACCATTGAAAAACAAATTGAACTATCAGAGGATGAAAATAAAGAAAACAATACCACATTTTCCTCTACACAACCTTCGGAAATTGAATCTAGTGATGATGATTTCTCTATAGAGATTGCCAAAACTTCGGAAGATGATGTTGTTCTTTCGGAAGAGGAAGTAGAAAATAAACGAGAAGAATTTGGAGAATATGACCCTACATTAGACTTATCAAGTTATCAATTTCCTACCATCGATTTACTTATTGAATATCAATCCAAAGGAGAAATCACCAAAGAAGAATTAGAAAGCAATAAAAACAAAATCGTTGAAACGCTTCAAAATTACAAGATTGATATTGCTAAAATAAAAGCAACAGTAGGACCAACAGTAACACTTTATGAAATTGTTCCCGCTCCGGGAGTCCGTATTTCAAAGATTAAAAATCTTGAAGATGATATTGCTTTAAGTTTAGCAGCCCTAGGAATTCGTATTATTGCTCCAATACCCGGTAAAGGAACCATCGGGATTGAAGTGCCCAATAAAAAACCGGAAATGGTCAGTATGCGATCTTTAATTGCATCTAAAAAATTTCAAGAATCGACAGCGGAACTACCTGTTGTGATGGGTAAAACCATTACCAATGAGACCTACATGTTTGATTTAACTAAAATGCCTCATTTACTTGTTGCCGGAGCAACAGGACAAGGTAAATCCGTAGGATTAAATGCCATTCTGGTTTCCATTTTGTATAAAAAACATCCATCAGAGGTTAAATTCGTTCTCATTGACCCTAAAAAAGTAGAATTAACATTATACAATAAAATAGAACGACATTTCTTAGCCAAATTACCGAATGAAGAAGATGCTATCATTACAGACACCAGCAAAGTTGTCAATACACTCAACTCACTTTGCATTGAGATGGATGATCGTTACGATCTTCTTAAAAAAGCACACTGTCGAAATATTATCGAGTATAATCAGAAATTCAAAAGCCGCAAATTAAATCCTGAAAAAGGACATCGTTATTTACCTTATATTGTTGTCCTCATCGATGAGTTTGCCGACTTAATTATGACAGCAGGAAAAGAAGTCGAACAGCCTATTGCCCGTATAGCACAACTTGCAAGAGCTATTGGTATCCACCTAATTGTAGCAACACAAAGACCTTCGGTAAATGTTATCACCGGTATGATAAAAGCGAATTTCCCTGCAAGAATAGCATTTAGGGTACTTTCCAAAATAGATTCAAGAACAATTTTAGATGCTTCTGGTGCTGACCAATTAATCGGACGTGGAGACATGCTCATCAGTACAGGGCAAGATTTATTCCGTTTACAATGTGGATTTGTGGATACTCCTGAAGTAGAAGCCATTTGCGATTTCATTGGAGAACAGCGTGGTTATACGAGTGCTTTCTTACTACCGGAATATGAAGGGGAAACCTCTGAAGGGAATGGTTCGATGGACAATGAAGAATTAGACAAACTATTTGTTGAGGCTGCTCAAATTGTTGTAATGCATCAACAAGGTTCTGCAAGCTTATTACAACGAAAATTAAAACTCGGCTACAACCGAGCAGGAAGGATTGTTGATCAATTGGAAGCAATGGGAATCATCGGTTCGTTTAGAGGCAGTAAAGCCAGAGAAGTCCTTTTCAGCGATGAAGCACAATTAAATGCCTTTCTTGAAGAAAAAGGATTAATTTAAACGAAAACGGATACGATCTTCCTAGTAAAATTCTTTCAACTAAGAAATTAGAAAAATAAATTTCTTTTCTTACCTTTATTTCTTAAATTTTAAATCACCATTATGATAGCATCATTTTTTAAGAAAAACTGGGAACACATTGTCGTTATCGGAGTATTTTTTATCTTGATGTTTTTTTACTTTGCCTCTCAATT